>JAFGKB010000080.1 GCA_016928755.1 Anaerolineae bacterium
GTTAGCTACGATGTCGCTATGGTCAAAGGTCTATCCAATATCTTCTTCGGTGGCGAAGGGCTATTCCTGGCCACAATAAGTGGGCCGGGGAAGATATGGCTACAGAGCATGCCACTCTCGAACTTGGCAGGCAAGTTGGCCAAATACCTCCCGGTATCTAATTCATAAATCTGTACACATAAACTGCTAGGGCGGTTACGCCGGCCTGGGTAGGGCTTTATCTACTCAGGCCGGTTTTAATTGAAACTAGAGAGAGGATTTTTTATGGTACATATTATTGCCGATACAACTTCCGGGTTAACCGAAGAATTTGTCAGAGAGCACAATATACCTGTGATACCGCAGGTTATTAATATTGGAGAAGAGTCTTATTTAGAAGGGGTGAATATTGACATCCCCACCTTTATGCAAAAGATGAAAGCGTCAAAGGTACTCCCCAAAACATCCGCCCCACCCCCTGAATTATTTGTAGAGGTTTTTAAAACGTTGATTCCTACTGGGGAACCCATTATCTGTATTTTGCCCTCGGCTGTGGTAAGTGGAACGGTACGCTCGGCCACTGTAGCCCTCAAAGATTTTCCCGGAGCGGATGTACGGATTATTGATACCGGTTTCATTTCCGGGCCGGTAAGAACGTTGATTGAACTTGCCGTTGCGTGGTCAGAGGCAGGAGAAAGCGCGGCAAGCATCCAAAGGCGTATCTATGATATGTTACCCCGCTGCCATCTTTACTTCCTGGTCACAACCTTGAAGTACTTAGCAATGGGTGGGCGTATCGGTGGCGCAGCAGCCTTGATGGGGAGTGTTTTGAAAGTCAAGCCGGTGCTCACTTTCAATAACTCCCGGATAGATGTATGCGAGAAAATCCGCACACAAAAACGCGCTGTCGAAAGACTTAAATCACTGGTTATGGAACAGATTGCGCAAAATGGAGAAGGCTACCTGAAGGTACTTCATGCCGGGGTTCCAGAACAAGGACAAGCGCTAGCCGATGAATTGGGCGAAAAACTGGGGATTAGCGATATCCCCATTATGAATGTACCACCAGCCGTCGTTATTCACGGCGGGCCGGGGATTTTAGGGGTGGCATTTTTTGAGAAAGAGACACCTCTAAGCTAGATGTCTAAACCTTACACAAAAAAAAGCCGTCACTCCAACTCTTGAAAGTTGCAGTGACGGTCTTACTATTACTTGCGCGCCACAATAACAAATAGGTCCCGTTGTGATTGGTTAAGCTGACCGGTTAGAGATGGATACATATTTATCTCACGAAAGCCAGCCGCAACTAACAACTCATGGTACTGCTCATCGGTATAAGCCTGGACACTGGCCGAATATCGTGACACCTCGGAACTCAAGGCATCTATGATAAAGTAACGTTGGATGGCTACCGCCCGTTCAGCGTTCCAGAGATTTTCCAACAAGCATAAATGGGCTTTATCGAGAAAAACATCGCCCGCAGAGGAATACCATAGAGGGGGAGACTGGCCCAATCTCTGAACTGCCGCGAAAGTATGGGGTTCTAATAACAAAAGCCCGCCCGTTTTAAGCGAATCACAGACCTTACACAGGATTTTCAGCGCGTCGGCACATTGGAAAACATTAAGTTCCCCATAGATAAACATAGCAAAATCATAGCCGGTACCGTAATGCACCTCACGAATATCCGCTTGTATGTAAGTACATGGTAAATCCTGCTCTGCAGCCGTGTCCCTGGCATAGGTGATAGCGGCCGGCGCAAAATCTATCCCCATACAAGTATGGCCCAATAGCGCCAAACGATTAGCATACAGACCTGGCCCACATCCCAAGTCCAGGATGTTGGATTGTCTCTCCGATAGAATATGACGATGTATCCAGGTAACCTGCTGCTCTATTTTCTCTAACCGGCGACTGGCAGAATCATGCTCCTGGCTTAAGTGTTCCTTAAGCATCCGTTGGCTAAAGCCCGGCTCATTCCAGGGGATCTTCTCCCCCTCGCTCCAAGGAACAGGGATTGCCACACGTTGAACAATATCCAATAATTTCACAACTTATCTCCTAACTCTACTGAAAACTTAAAAAGGTGAGAGAAAGATTTTTTCAGTGACCTCCGACTAATAGTTTACCAATATCTCCGGCTACTTCAAGGCCGGCATTACGACCCATGCCCGCATAGAGTACTGTGGAGCTTCCCAACTTAGATAAGGAGACCGCAATATGGGCATTCAGAGTCTCTGGAACACGAATGCCCATATCCATCAGGCTAGGGCCGAGCAAATCCACAGTCTCAGCCCGCTCTGCGGCGATCTCAAGGCGATAGAGTTCATCCTCCAAGACCCAGTGTATCTGCTGCGCTGTAGCTTCAAGATGGACCGTCTTCGCCCCGGTGTATGTCGTGAAGCGATAGAGTATCCCTTGATGCAGTAAACCGGCAAAAAAACCTGGAAACGACCGGCCTACCCAGGGCACCCTCGCTATCGAACCCATTAGGCTGGTGCCAGGTATATCGAAGTGGTTGGTATGTAGCCAAATCCAACCGGAAGGGAAAGATTTCCCCCAGTCTTTTTCAATGTACCCACGCCCACCATCAAAGGTGACCGGGCAACCATCAATATTTAGTGTACCGAGTAAGCTATGGTCCAGGCTAACAACGCCATGATAACATTCCATACCCGGCACCCATGCATACCACCCCATCACACCGGGGGAAGTCCAGGTCACCGGCCAGGGCTTCACATCCTCAAAACATACTTGACCCTCAATAGATAATGACTCAGTGTGAATGTCCAATTGTATAAAGTCCGCAGAGAACACATTAGGGCCAATTTTAACCTCAAAACGGTCGGTGGCGGCTGAGAAATCTGTTAATGGATACCGGACATAGTTCATCCGGCCATATACAGCATCAAATACCTGGATAAAAGCATGGGGTTCATCGTGACCAGCCGTGAGAAAGACAGCCGGGATAACCGCATATCTATATTGTCCAGTAGCATCCACTAGCTTAAAGTACCAACCCTCAAAATAGGGGGAACGCTTTCCGCGCCCCTGATAATGCGCCGGGTGCAGAATTGTGTTTAAACGTTTTAGCATTGTCATCATCATCTCATTCCTGGTTTAATCACGAAGTTGCCAAGCATGAAAAAGATCGAAGAAGAAAAGAAAAGCACCTTGTACAACGATTCCAGAACCCGCACCACGCCAGACATCATCGTCACGGCCTTTACTCTTCGCTACGAGCAAGCCGCCCCCCACGTATAACACATCCAAACCGGTGTTAACGGAGAGAATGCGGCGCATATTCTTACGCTCACGCTCTTGGTACTGGGACGTATGGACTTCCACTTTCGCAGCCTGCCGGCCAGCTCTATGCCGGCCAAACAGAGCTAATAAACCATCAATAGCACCCCAACCGGTAAATTGCCCGCCGATCCCCCGAAAAATGGGAGCACCGGAGAAAAGTAAAATCACCCCGGTCACAATGCTCCCCATAGCCCACTGCCATAAGCGACGGCTAAGCGTCATCTCAAACTGCCATATATCGGTAACTGGTGTTTTCATAACTCCCCTCTCCGTTATATCCGGTGAAGTATATATAGCCTGAATAATGCCCGCATAAAGGGCCAGGAGGGTACAGAGGTCATAACGAGAACATTATCCCCTATACCGCCCGCCTCATCCAGGAAGCGGAAGATGCACCCGACGGGGTTTCCGCGGAAGAGATAGGTAAAGATACGCTTACTGAGATCACCCTGACGATAGAGAACTTGTAACAGGATGGAGTCGAAAGCTCGATAACGGCGCGGCGTCTGGGGAATGTCAAAAGGATGCCCGTGACGGACTAAAGAATCAACCGCAGCCACCGTGTCCCGCTGAGTACGCAAAAAAGCGTAGCCTGTGGAGGCTTTTACCCGCCCACCACGGGTGCCGATATTTAAAATCCGCTTACCTGCCTGGCGGGGGAAAGGTTGGTCAGTCATTGGAATCATGTCTTGCTCGGTGGAGAGGATATGATAGTCAGTAGCCCCTAATACATCTTGGATATAAACCCGTAAAGCAGCTTCGTAATCATCCTGACTTAAGATATTTGCCGAGAAGAGCGTGTATTCAACTAATCCCCGGTACTCGGTAAAGGGTAACACGTACATAAACCGCATCGCGCCATTTTGTGGTGTGCGAAAATCAAACATAGTCGGGGAATGAGGATTAAAGACCGGCTGAGCGGTCTCAATCTCCCATCCCAAAAAATGTTGCTTCAAATTATGATAATGCTTATTATCCACGTTAAGGCTATCTATACGGAAACGACTATCGAAAACCCAATCCGCCGTCAACTCCAAGTTACCCACCCGAACTTTGGCCTCGGTACCGTTATCTTCGATGCTATCAACAGAAGCCCTGAGGATTTCAACATTGGGACGCTGTGCTAAATCTGCGTGAACGAAGTTATAGAAGTCAATCCCCCGCAACATAGTATAACGGTAGGGAGCCAGGCGATAACACGCGGAGAAGTCATCAGAGATGAATTGTAGATGCTCCCAGGAACGATAGAGAATATCCTCGTAAGGATGCGGGCCGATAAGCCACGAACACCAGGTCCGGTCATTGGTATCTTTGGCATCCGGTTCGATAATTAGAATAGAACGATCACGCAAGGGGCTGTGGGTCAAGGCGTAGGCCAAGTTAAGTCCGGCTGAGCCACCCCCGGCAAGGATATAGTCGTAATGTGTCATAGAACTATTTAAAGGTCAGGGTTATCGTATTTCTTAGGCGCATATAAAAAGCCAAAAGATGTGCTATCTTTTTGACCTGGGTGACGGTGGTGAATACGATGGGCACGGATGATGCGTTTCTCATAATTGGTCCCAGGTTTATAGCGAATAAAACGCACGCGCTTATGGAACATGATATCGTGGAACATAAAATACCCAAAACCGTAAAGCGCCACACCAAATCCGGCAGCAGCAATACGCGGATGACCATTCATAACACCGTGGTAGATCATTATAAATGAGATGCTGGCGAAGAAGACTGCGAAGAGGTCATTTTTCTGTAGACCACGCCCACTAGGCTGGTGATGGTCTTCATGTAAGACCCACAGAAAGCCATGCATGACGTATTTATGTGTAGCCCAAGCCACAAATTCCATAAAAACAGCGGTACCTAAAAAAATCAGAATATTGACTAACATAGTTTCCTCCCTGTGAATTCTATGCTCTATAACCAACAACATTTGCCCGCCACCAGATCCCCGGCAGCCGGCGCAACTTAGCCCAATGGGTCAGATGAGCGCGGTGGTACAAGTTATCCATATGGTTGGTGATAATATCTTCTGTAATAGCTTGGTATAATTCAGCCGCAGCCGCAATAGCAAAACGGCCGTCAGGGTGCAGGTATGCAATCCCCGGCAAAGCTTCATTATACAACCGGCGCACACGCTCAATCTGAAACCGCATAAACGTTCGCCACCGGTCACTAACCCGTCCGGCAGCGATATCATCGACACTTAAACCAAAGTGCTCCAATTCCTCTAAAGGCAGATAGAGGCGGCCCATCGCCCAATCCTCACCCACGTCCCGCAGAATATTAGTAAGTTGTAGGGCTACGCCTAGTTTGACCGCATAAGGGATAGCCTCTTCTGGGGATGTGAAACCCACAATATGCATGGCCATCAATCCCACAGTAGAGGCCACGCCATAGCAATACTCGGTAAGCTGATCAAAAGTCTCATAACGCTTCTTGGTAATATCACGGCTCACACCATCCAACAACTGTTCGGCATAAACACGTGGGATCCCAAAACGGGCCTGGGCATCAGACCAGGCAACTACAACCAAGTCGTCAGAATTTTGGCATCCATAGAGCGACCGCTCGCGCCAGTCTTGCAAGGCGAGCAACGGCTCACCGTCCGTACGGTCCACCAGATCATCACTAATCCGTGAGAAGGCGTAAAGGGCATGTGCCGCACGGCGCTTTGCTCCTGGCAAAAGCGCTGAAGCGATCTCAAAAGTTTTACTGTGTTCCTGGATCACTTTATGGCATGCTTCATAAGAGTCCACCAGCATTTCAGGTGAAATTTCCACACACATAGGGTCAGAATAGTTCTCTAAGCCCATGTATGCCCAATCAAGAAGCTGCTGTTCCCAGGGGGCGATTATGGTACTTATATTTCCCTCCATTTTTATTTTGGGGCTGGTTGTTCTTTTCGGATACGTTGCGCCACCAAGTCGGCAGAGATTAAGACAATGGGCACACCTGTACCGGGATGGGTACTAGAACCGACAAAATAGAGATTGCGGTAGGTCTTATGCCGGTTATGCGGGCGCAGATACCCCACTTGTAACACATTGTGGCTGAGGCCAAAAGCAGTGCCCCGTTTGAGATTCCACACGTTCTTATAATCCGGGGGCAATAGGGTTTCTTCAAACACGATGCGGTTCCGCAAATCTTTTACCCCAAGAGACTCCAACTTACCTATCACCCAATCACGCGCCTGATCACGCATAGCGGCCCAATCCTGGGGATGGTCCGCATCTAAACACCCCACCGGCACTAAGACCATTACCGCATCCCCATCTTCAGGGGCCATGCTTGGGTCTGTCCGGGTCACAGCATTGACATAGAAAGAGGGTTCTTCAGGCATTGTGAATTGGTAGAATATCTGTTCAAAGGAGCTACGGTATTTATGGTCAGCAAGAAAGGCGTTATGGTGTAGTAATGCCTCGGAACGACCACCTTTCACGCCCCAATAAAACATAATGGCCGACGAGGTGTATTTCTTATTATGTAAGCGTTTGGCAATACCATTGGGGGGGAGCAATTTTTCGTATACGTAGGGTACATCAGCATTGGCAATGACAATATCGGCAGGATACGTTTCCCCGTTTTCTAATGTGACTCCGGTAACTGCGGAACCGTCAACATTGACTTGCTTAACCGGTGTGTTATAGACAAACTCAGCGCCAAACCCCATCGCGATCTGCACCAGGCTCTCAACGACCCGGTACAATCCCCCCAGCGGATACCAGACACCCTCGGCCAACTCGGTGAACTGCAA
>JAFGKB010000325.1 GCA_016928755.1 Anaerolineae bacterium
CCTATGGTCTGGGTAATAAAGCCCAGCGTGAGAAACCCGCCGGTTATAGCACCACTGCGTAGTGCCGGTAGGGTGGAGCTTTTTGTGGTATTGGCTCTATCTCGTTGGACTAATAGCATGATCAATAACGCCAGACCTGCTACCCAAAAACGAGTGGCAATCAAGACCAACGGCCCCGTGGTATCCAATGTATGCTTCACAATGACGAAAGTAGAACCCCAAATCGCCGTGATCAATACGAGTGCTGCATCAGCTTGCCAACGTTGCATATCTCATTCATCCTTAGTCAGCATCTTGTCATTACTCTCCCATTTCCTGTTGTTTTTATGTATAGTTACCGCAGAAAACGGGAATTTATCTCTGGATGCGGTTTAATTTTTTAACAATTTCTTAACATTGTTTACTTGATAAATCCTGTGTATTGTGCTAAAATTCACTCTGCTTGCTTGATAGACGAAAATACTAGGGCTAAGAGCTAAATAACTTGCCCTTATGAGGTGTATAGCTAACTACAGAGACGGATAAGTTATCTAAATTCTTATTCTTTAGCTTGTAGTATAACACAAGTCGTAGTTCTTGGTCGGCGGTCAGCGCATCCTATTGCCTGACCGCTGAATGTTGCAAGCATATTGATTAATTAGTAGATACTGAGGGGAGAAAAAGGGAATATGGCTAAGAAAAAAGAAGCCGCCATTCAGAATGTGCGTATTATAGGCATCTTCGCCCATGTTGATGCGGGAAAGACGACAACTTCTGAGGCAATTTTATACTATACCGGACGGATTCACCGTACCGGCAATATTGACGATGGTAATACCCAATTAGACTTTTTACAACAGGAACGTGAACGGGGAATCACGATTATGTCGGCGGCCACAGCCTGCCATTGGAGAGGGCATCGCATCAACATCATTGATACTCCTGGGCACGTTGACTTCACCGCTGAGGTCGTGCGCTCTATCCGCGTAATTGATGGTGCAATTATGGTGATGTGTGGCGTTGGAGCTGTAGAGCCTCAGACCGAGGCTGTCTGGTTGCATGCCAATCGTGAGCATTTGCCACGCATAATCTTTGTGAATAAACTTGACCGGGTCGGTGCTGATTTTCAAACGGTGATCAAGGATATCCACGAACGCTTGACACCCAATGCTATCCCATTGGAGTTACCTATCGGTAAAGAGAGTGATTTCCAGGGTGTGGTGGACCTTTTGACCCAGCAAGCCTTAATCTGGCCGTCCGGTGAAGACAATCCTGAAATTCAGGATGTGCCCGCCTCTATGCAAGACGAAGTCAGTGCTGCGCGTGAGAAATTATTAGATACTATTTGTGAGACAAACGACGTTTTGTTAGAGATGCGCTTAGAGGGCAAAGAACCGCCACTAGAGGATATTAAAGCCGCTCTCCGTGAAGCTACAATTGCCGGGGGATTGATCCCTGTGTTGTGTGGTGCCTCCCGAAACCATATCGGTGTCCAGATGCTCTTGGATGCTGTGATTGATTATCTTCCGGCCCCGACGGATATGCCGCCGATATTGGGACATAATCCTGAGAACGAGGACGAAATTGTACAACGTGAAGATAGCTTTGATGCGCCTTTCTGTGCCTCCGCTTTCAAAATCGTGACCGATCCCCACGTGGGCCACTTAACCTGGGTGCGGGTATTTTCCGGCAAACTGAATGCCGGTGATAATGTCTTAAATGCTCGCGCTAATGAAATCGAGCGCGTGGGACGTATTTACCGGATGCATGCTAATGACCGTGAGCAGGTGGATTCGATGGCTGCCAGTGATGTAGTTGCGCTAGTTGGGATGAAATCCTCAACTACTGGAGATACACTCTGTGACCCAGAGCATCCTATTGTACTGGAAACCTTTAAGTTCCCGGCCCCGGTTATTACTGTGGCTTTAGCTCCGGTTTCTACTAAAGACCGTGAAAAACTACACCAAGCCGTCATGCGTTTGTGTGATGAGGATCCCACATTGATCAGTGGTGTTGATACCGAAACCAGTGAGTTGACACTTTCTGGTATGGGGGAGTTGCATCTGGATGTTACTGTGGATCGTCTGCGTACCGAATTTGGCCTTGATCCGCAGGTCAGCCCGCCGCAGGTTTCCTATCGTGAGACGGTACGCAAGGCTGCCGAAGTTGTCACTACGTATAAGAAACAGTCCGGTGGTCATGGTCACTTTGCTGAGGTCGATGTGCGTATCGAGCCTTTGGAAGATGGGGATGGCGTGGAGTTCGTCAGCGAGGCCCCGCCCAGTGATTTACCCCGTGACTTTTGGCGTCCTGTTGAGCTTGGGTTACGCCGAGCCTTGGAACAGGGTGTAATTGCCGGCTTCCCGGTAACCGGTGTCAAAGTGACATTGACGGGGGGGCGTTATCACGAGGTAGACTCTGCCGCAATGGACTTTGAGATCGCCGGCTCAATGGCGGCCCGGCAAGTTGTCCGTGCTGCTAGCCCGTCACTGTTGGAGCCTTTAATGCATATTGATGTTAATGCCGCTGAGGAATATATCGGTTCCATCGTTGCTGACCTGGGCCGCCGGCGTGGTATAGTCAATGCCATGCGGGTACGTGGTAATCTTCGTAATGTGGATGGTGAAGTCCCCCTGGCTGAAGCGCGTGGGTATGCTACTAATTTGCGCAGTATGACCCAGGGACGTGGTACCTTTACGCTAGAGTTCAAACGTTACAGTCTGGTTCCTGATAGTATCGCCGAAGAAGTGATTAAGGAACGTCAAGCTGCCGGCAAAATACCGGAACGGTAAAGTTCCTGTTTAGAGTAAAAAAACGCCCTGGATGTAAACCCAGGGCGTTTTTTTACTGAAGACAGACTACAAAAGTTTTAGTGGGCTATAACTTCGGCCTAAGCCCTATCTTAATGGATGGAAGTCCGCTTTACAGAAGGACTATTAAGACTTTTGTAGCCTTGTATGATCTCTACGGATTCCACCGTGGACAAGATTTTTGGGTACTCGGCGAGTTGGTCAGGTTCCGCATATTTGTCCCATCCAGGTTGATGATGAAGATATCGGTAGCTCCCTCACTGCCTACCGGCTTCATATAGAACAACGCAGTGCCATCGGCTGTATATTGTGGTGGCCAGATATCGGAAATCTCAGGTATGACCTGTTGGTAACCGGGTGTGCCTACCGTAGCCTTATGGACTGTATTGCCGATGGTAAACAGGAAATGGCTGCTATCCGGTGCCCAGATAATGCCCGGATTGGGGTTAAGTGGCCCTACATAATAGCCTTCCACAATGGTATTATCACTGATCCGTACTAACACTACCTGGTAATCACCGGCTGGTCGCTGGACTATAACATTATATACACCATCAGGTGAGGGGCATACATCAACACTGCTGGTAATATTACACTTTCGGACGCCATATAAATTCAGGGTTTGGCCTTCCAATGTGGTGACCGTGGAGCCTGCACAAGTAGAATGTTTGGAATCTGATGGCCCGATGATGCTCATTTGGCTCCATGCCGGGTCGGTGGAGTAGAGATAGGTGGCATTATCGGCTTGCACCGTAAAGACGATGTGCCCTACATCACCGGTAGGCGGGGGAGCCGTGGTGGGTGTCTCCTTGGTTTCCGGCGGTGTTGTGGGTTGTACTCCGGTTTCCTGTGTTGGGGGGGGAGTTGTGATATTCCCAGTCCATACGGAAATATCATCAATATAAATCTTTCCTGATAAGGGACCAACATCAGGTCTATCTAATACAAGTGCATAGAAGCGTACCGGGTAATCAATCACACCATTATCTGGGCCTGAGACATGCCCGTTGGGCCATCCGGCGTTGATATCCAGGACGCCCGTCATCTGTTTCCAGCCCGGTGAACCAACTTTTCCTAGATTTATGGCCCAGACCTCGTTTTGTGCGTCCTGCACCCATATATTTAAGAAGTGTCCTGAGCCATCTCCGTAGACCCAAGCCCCAAATGAGTTAGGTTTCCCCGATAATCCGATGGAACGCATAAAGACCACGTAATCGTCCCCGGAAGATGGGAAGGTATAGGTCAGCTTCCCGGAATAGGTGCCTGTATGGGCCTGTTCCTGGCTTTGCGTGAATTCTCCGTTCGCTTGATCCCCCCGTCGCCATGTG
This sequence comes from Anaerolineae bacterium, assembly GCA_016928755.1. GTDB lineage: Bacteria > Chloroflexota > Anaerolineae > B4-G1 > SLSP01 > JAFGKB01. The sequence continues at coordinate 4,118 of JAFGKB010000325.1, forward strand.
CCCATTGGGTCAAATGTGATCAACGCATTGGAGGGATTTGTATTGCTGGATGTCGGTGCCGCTGTTGGTGTGGGTGATGGTGTAGTCGGCTCCGGTGTTCTTGTCGGGGTTGCGTTCGGGTCAGGCGTGTTCGTAGCCTTTGGCGTCGCTGTTGGCGTGGCTGTCTCGGTCCCGGTACTGGATGTGGAAGTTGCTTTCGGGGTGCGAGTCGGTGTTGCGGTTGGTGTTGGCGTGTTGGTAGGTGCCCCAATCGTCTGGGCCGCGGCTATCACAGTCCCGGCTGCATTGGTCGCCTGCATATCAGGTGTATTGGTGGGCGATGGTGTTTGGCTGGGCGTCGGTGTAATTCCTGCAATCTGCCGGTTGGGGATAGGCAATATCCCCTGACTCCATAGCCCGCCGCCAATCAGGGCTAAGAGTGCGATAAATCCCAGAATCCATAACCAGACCGGGACGCCTTTCCGCTTCTTTTTAGGCTGTGGTGTTTTGACCTTTTTGCTGCGCTTAACCTTTTTACCCGCCAACGCATCTTCTAACGCATTGATAAAAGCGGCTACATTTTCAAAACGCGCCTCCGGTTCCTTCGCCATTGCTTGCTCAAGTACGGTTTCTACCCCCTTGGGTAGATCTGACTTTACGTCAGAAATAGGCGGCGGCGGTTCATGAGTTACTTTATAGAGCACGGCCATTGTGCTATCGGCCTGGAAGGGCACGATACCACTTAACATCTCATAGGCCACAACCGCCAAGCTGTATTGGTCACTGCGCGCATCTACCGTTAACCCCTGCGCCTGCTCTGGGGACATATACTCTGGGGTACCGATAATCGTCCCGGTTGAGGTCAAACGGGTCTCGTGAGATGCCCGTGCAATGCCAAAGTCGGTGATTTTCGAATGACCTTGGTCGATAATAATGTTACCCGGTTTAATGTCACGATGGATCAAACCTTGTTCATGGGCGTAATCCAGTGCTTCTGCAAGGGGGCGCAGGATAGTGATAACTTCTTCGGGTGGCAAGGCCCCCTGTTCTTTAATGTACTCCGTGAGTTCCTTACCTTCCAGGTACTCCATTACAAAGTAATACCAGCCGCTTTCTTGTCCTACATCGAAGATTGTCACAATATTGGGATGTCTCAGACGGGCGGCTGAACGGGCCTCTCTTAGAAAGCGATCTACAAAGTCCTTTTGCCACACCAGGTGTGGGGCCAGTACTTTAATAGCGACTGTGCGTTCCAGGGTTGGATCATAGCCTAAGTAGACGGCAGCCATACCGCCCCGGCCTAATTCCGACTGGATAAGATATTTGCCCAAGCGTGTGTTTACCAAGCTGTTGTTTTCCATTTATGGCCTCTCCCTAAAAAGTATTATTGTGTGTCCCATCTGTATCTCATCCCCGTTCTTTAACCTGTATTGTTGGTTGATCGGGGTCCCATTGATAAGTGTGCCGCCTGCGCTGCCTAGATCATAGAGGTAGTAGGTAGCTCCATCCTTCACAATTTGCGCGTGTTTCCGGGATGCGCGCGCGTCCTGGATAACAATGTCGTTTTCGGAACCACGTCCTAGTGTGATAAAGGGCTTCTGAGGTAACGGGAATTGTGCTCCCTTCTGAGTACCTGACTTTATGGTGAGTGTTGGTGTTTGAGGTGTGTGTCCAAAACTCTTTGTATCTTGTAACGTAAAGATAGTCTGCCCGCAGCGCATACTGTCGCCGGGTTTTAGTTGAGAGGGGATTATAACCCGGTGACTATTGATAAAAGTCCCGTTAGTTGATAGGTCTTCCACGGTCACTTGTGTACCGATAACTGTGATGCGGGTATGTTGGCGTGACATTTGTTCATCGGCTATTTGGATATTACAAGTTGATGAACGCCCGATCAGATTTGGCCCTGGCTCAAGAGGATAGCTGTGTCCCTCGGTTGTGCGTAAGTATAAAGCCGGCGTCGTTTTAGGGGTAGGTTTGGTCTCTATCCTTATCCCTTCACCTACGGGGCCACTGGGAAGAGGGGGCGGCGAGGGCATTGAAGGCGTATGCCTTGCCTTGGCTCTGTTCTGACGTTGGATACTCAGGAGGGCTAATAACATAATGAATATAACGATAATAATTGCTGGTAGCATCAGATTAAAACTTCCTGTGGC
>JAFGKB010000081.1 GCA_016928755.1 Anaerolineae bacterium
CTCATCTGCTACGCCAGGCGCAGCCGCCGGTTCCGGTTCTGCCGCCGGTTCAACCCCGCCTAGATCACTAAGCCAATCCGGTAATTCTTCTGCAGGTTCTGGGACCGCTTCCGCCGGGGACGCAGTCACTTCTTCCGCCGGGGGAGCGACTGCGGATAGCCAATCGGGCAACTCATCTGCTACTCCCGGCGCAGCCACCGGCTCTGGTTCTATCGCCGGTTCAGCCCCACCCAGATCACTAAGCCAATCCGGTAATTCCTCCGCCGGTTCCGCAGTCGCTTCCGCCGGGGACGCGGTCACTTCTTCCGCCGGGGGGGCTACTTCGGCTAACCAGTCGGGTAACTCAGCCTCGGACTCTTGAGTAACAGCAGCTTGCGATGAGGTCTCTGCCTCAGAAATACCAAGCCCACTAAACCAGTCAGGTAATTCTTCTTCTGGCTCTAGGTCCACAACCTCAACAGGAGCAGATAGCAATTCATCAGGGGGTTCTGCACCCGACATCCAATCAGGGAGGCTCTCGACCGGTTCAACTTCCATAACGTAAGCCTCAGGTTCTGGCTCAGTCACCGTTTCATCAGAAAACCAATCAGGTAATTGCTCTTCACTCTCTGGTTCTTTAGAGTATAAAACAGCCTCAGATGCAGAGATCTCACCAACCGGCCCAGAAGCCAACGCCGCCAACCATTCAGGAAGACCCGTCTGTCCAGGAGAAGCGGATACGGCCACAAGTTTCGGGTCTGCTAAATCAGATAACCAATCTGGTATTTGAGCAGGCCCAGGAGATTGAAGGTCTTGTAATGCCGGATCACTTATACCAGAGAGCCAATCGGGATATGCGCGACCGGAAGGAGAAAACGCCGGCTCAACAGGTTCAGAACGCGCACTTACTGGGGCAGGGGATAAATCCATAAAAGAATCAGCGCTAACAGATTCCAGATCATCTTTTGCTTCTTCGGGGGCAATTGGAGAATCCAGAGCGGCATCTTCATCCAAGAGTCCCGATAACCAATCTGGCAGGTCTCCATCTTGTGCCGGGCCACTTTCGGATGCAGCCAATAGCTCCTCCGGCGCGGGTTCCTCAAAGCCTAAGCCCTCTAGCCAATCCGGGGTCTCTTCTTCATCAGACTCGGCATCTTGCACAACAGCCGGTTCATCATCTTCCAATGACAAACTGGCAAGTAAATCGGTGACACCGGTGGAACGACGTTTCCCTTTAGAAGAATCCGAACGAGTAGGCAGAGAAAGCCCTTTTAAGCCTGGGGAAGTTGTAACATCCGGTTCCTCACTGCTCGGCTTAGCCAATTCTGGAGGCACTACATCTTCCAGTTTAGCCAAGCGTGTATTACAACGATCACACAGCAAATTACCGACAGGGTTCAAATGCCCACACTTAGGACAACGGATACCGGTCTGCCGCAAACGTGTCCCACACTCATGGCAAAAGTGACTTCCATCAGGATTTAGCGTGTTACATTTTGGACAACGGATCATACCATTACTCACTCATCACTATGTGGGTGATCAACCCCAAAGATAATGCGCAGGCCAGTTAACACAGTACCCAAGGCAACCCCCAGTAAAACACCGCGCATTCCCGCAGTCGCAGGTAGCTGCAAAGCCATTGCGAAATCATGCAAAATACCGATATATGGAACCGACCCTAACAGAAAGATGATTACCGCCAAGAGAAAAAGAAAACCACTGGCATCACGATGATTACGGAAAATTTGCATCCCAGAGAAGAGAAGGGTTACAACTGTGATACTCAATAAAGCCGACTGACCGGGCACTAATAAATTATTGAAAATATGTTGCACCCATTCGTTTTCCGGACCATAGAACCCGACCAATATCGCAGTCCCAACCGCCGAGAAAACAATCAACAGACTTGTAATACTACCTTTACGAAACTTCTGCAAGCGGTCCAGATGTACACGTAATAGATTAAGGAAGGCAATAATAAAGGCAAATGCGCCTAAAACCATTGCCCACTCAATGAAAATATTGCTAATACTTACCAATGGCTCAACAGGTAAAAATATCCCCAGTAACACCAATAAGCCAAAAGCAACAGCTATCGCGGTTGGTACAACACGCTTAAACATTAGTCGATCCTATATTATCCCTAAAGATGAAAGCACTGTGACTACAAGAATACTAATGACAACGAGTATACGTAAAAAGTCCTGCGCACCCAAACTGGCTTTGTAAATAGGATTATCAGATACGGCAGCCCCACCGGAAAAAAGCTCTTCCCCCATTAACAACTGGTCAGGCTTAAAACTTGGATAGAGAGCACCTAGACTTTGTAAAGAGGTTGTTCCTCCGGCAGAATAAATACCACATCTTACACTGGCATCCACAATAAGCGAGATTTCCTGTGTATAATCTCCGAGCATAGTTGTGGAGCCGATGCCCCCATCAAACATATAAGTCGCAGCCATTGCCGCGTAGGAAACCGGATTGCTGGCAATAAAGCGCACCAAAGTAGGGCGAAAACGTTGGAGATTTCCCCGGCGCGCATAAGCCCTACGCACCCAATCAGTGGCTAACAAATAGAGTGTAGGGTCACCCGTGGTTAAAACCGGTGGCATATCATAAGCCGCCGCAAGGTCAATCATAGCATCAAGCCCTTGTAAAGCCGCGACTGAGGTCATGGCCGCTTCACCAAAAAGGCTACCATTTCCCAATGCGACATGGATAATACTGCCTTCTTCAGCCGCATGCCCTACCTCACTAGACAATGCGTCAAAGACTGGATACTTATGAAATTCAACAGATTTATTCCGGTTGCGAATACCGTAAATAGCTAACACTATTCCGGCAAGCAACACAAAAGCCAGCGCTAACCACTGGTTAAGCATAGTGTTATTTCTCCCCTTCAACCAAATATTGCTTCAGAGCCTTTAAAGTTTCCGGTTGTTCCAGGGCTTCAGCCCAAATAGTAAGGGATTGCTCGCCCAAAAAAGGTTCCAATAACCATATGATTTGACTGCCTACAAATCCCCATATTCTCATTACATCTAACAGTGGAATCGTAAACCAATCTAACTTATATAATCTTAAAGTGTCAGCCCAGTCCTTTAACGCATTGGGTAACGATGATTGTGTCGTCATACAACCACTTTAACTCCTTATATACAAAGGACTAAGATAATTATGTAAATATACCATATACAAATCAGACCATGATGACCTTTTCAGTATAGCACGGTTTATAAAGCGTGTAAAGCAAGGGCCAAATTCTAGGTGTGTTTCACTTTTAGGGTGAAGAAGGCCATAATGCATAACTAACAGGCTGCAAAGCGGTTAATCTAACGCTTTTGGAAACCGTGAAACACACCCCAAATTCTAACAAACGCAGGGCGATTCAATGTCCCGCCCCGCGCTTGTTATTAATACCAGAAACCGCAAAGTATCACGTAAGCTCTTAAAAACCCTTACTCAAGCCTATATAGTCCCGGCAGCCGCTGCCAAAGCGTTCTCTTCAGCCGCTAAACGCATGCCCTCTTCTTCATCAACATTGGAGAGCAGGAATATCCCAACAATAAAGAACAACGTCATAGCCAAAATACTTAACCGGCTCTCGCCAAAGGACTGCGCGAGCACACCAAAAAGTAATGGGCCGATGATGCCAGCAAACTTACTCGAAACATCATAGAAACCGAAGAATTCCGCACTGCGGGCTTTGGGCGCCATCTGGCTATATAGACTACGGCTTAATGCCTGGGTTCCACCCTGCACCATGCCCACACCAAAGGCCAAAACCCAGAACTGCCAAGCAGCCGTCATAAAATAACCCACAACTGTAAGCAACGCATACCAGCCCAAACCAAGCATAACCGCACGCTTAGTACCGATTTTCTTACCAAATTTTCCAAATAACAACGAGAAGGGTATCCCCACAAACTGGGTCAAAAGCAACGCCCCCACCATTGACAGCGTATCAATACCAATCTCAGCCCCGTAGATAGTTGACATCTTTATAATTGTACCGATACCATCATTATAAAGCCAAAAAGCAATCAAGAATTTGAATAATTCCCGGTATTTACGCATATCCCGGAAAGTCCCACCTAAGCGTTTAAATCCCGCAACAACAGGATTCACACCGGGACCAATGCCAACTGTATTCGCCGGGGGTTCTGGAACCCAGCGCAATAAAGGAATGGTGAAAATGGCCCACCAGATACCGGCCGAGAGTAATGAAAGACGATACCCCCAATTACCTGGGAGAAACCATATCATGGCGATATTCACGGCCAATAAGATCCCCCCACCAACGTAACCAAGCGCGTATCCTTTTGATGAGACCTGGTCCACATCCTCCTCTTTGGCAACATGCGGCAATAGAGCATCCGAGAATATATAAGAGGCCCCTAAACCCGTGGAACCAAAGAAAAAGAGGATTAAGGCTAAAAGCCACGTCCCGGTATCAACAAAAAACATTAACGCGGTAGCGATAACTCCAATCGTGGCAAAAATAGTCAAGAATCGTTTTTTGCCACCGGTATAATCGGCGATACTCCCCAAAATAGGTGCTAATAAGGCCGCAACTAATAAAGACAGTGAATTCGTGTATCCCCAATAAGCCGTAGATTGACTTGGTGTGAGCACATCCTGAGCTATCACACTAAAATAAGCGGGCAGTACCGCGGCCTCTATCGTTGTAGAGAAAGCCGAACTGCCCCAATCATACATACACCACGCATTTACAATCTTCTGATAACTTTTCTGGGCTTGTTCTGTAAGACTCATTTCTTATTCTCTCTCAAAAGAGAGAGCCTCAATTTCTGTAACCAAAAGTAAAGTCATTAACTCATCTCCTTGTCAAAGCACTTAAAATAAAGAAAGTTGTTCAACTGTAGGCGGCGGGGTATATTCATCAGGAAGCAACTCCCCCTCCAACAATTGGCGCAAACGCCTAAAATCTTCTTCTACTGTGGGACGGAGGCTTGGCTGGTGTAAAGCAGCAGCCGGGTGATACATAGGGAAATAAACCTGACTACCAACCTTGCGGGGTATACCATGAACTCTGGAAACCTTCTCGTCAGGGAAAGCACGGGCCATAGAATGACGCCCAAGTGTTACAATAACTTTCGGTTTGATTAAAGCGATCTGGCGATCTAGGTAATCCTTACAAGCCCCCACTTCTTGGGTATCTGGGTCGCGATTGCCAGGGGGACGGCATTTAATCACATTGGTAATAAACACCTTGTTGCGGTCAATCCCGGCACTGTCCAATAACTCATTGAGGAACTTTCCCGCAGCACCGACAAAAGGAATACCTTGTTGGTCTTCATGAAATCCTGGGGCCTCGCCGATAAACATAATATCCGCATCTAACGGACCAGCACCAGGGACTGCGTGGGTACGGCCAGCATGCAATGGGCATAAAGTACAACTTTTTATCTCTGCATTGAGCGACTCGATAGCCTTTGTACGGTCCATATTTACCATCTCCTCCTTTTTAATCAGGGATTATACAGATTTTACGGTACTCTCAAGACGTAACCGCGTGTGTAAGACTTGGCGGAATTGAACGAGCTGTCTTCTATAGTCCGCATTTACCGGTGCGAGACGCATCAGGTACGCATCCTCACCATCGCGATAGTAACGTGTTAAACGTCGCAAGATTGTGAATCCATACTTACTATAGAGAGCTTGAGCAACCTCATTCAGGACACGGACTTCCAGGGAGATCGCATCGACACCACAAGCAACAGCCTCATCTAAGGCGGAGAGCAATAACAACTCTCCTAGCCCGCGACCACGCCAGTTTTCACTAACCCCCAAAGTGCTTATATGTCCTTCTGTACCCATGACACGCAAGCCAATATACCCTAATAAGAGAGCAGCGTGGCCGGCTTTCCAGGTATGCCGTTCTTCCAACAACCGCATATCGGCTAACTCAACCACAAAATAATGCGCATCAGGATTAAAGTAAAGTTCCTGAATATAAGCGGATAGGGGCCACGGTTCAGCAAAAATCTGGCGTTCCATAGCCGCGATGATGGTTATATCCCCCGCCCGCATCCGGCGGACATGATAAGGAATCTTTGCCTTTTTCATCGCACGTATAGGGGATTGATATCGCTTAAGGCGACCTTTTCACCAGTTTGCAAACGCTCCCACGCCATATCGGCTAAAAAGCCGGCGCGCCTCAGATGTCGTGCCGGAGACGGCATCTCAATCATATCCCCAAGTTTTGCTAATTGTGCAAAACCCTTTTCATCAATTTCCCCCACAACCAACGCGGATTCGGTGATCTGTTGGCAAAATTCAGCCCAGAAAGCCAAGGCTACCTCAGACTCTACCTGCCAGGAATCACGATGCCAACGATACATAGAGAAACCAATCCGTCGCCGTCCAGCCGCAAATATGGCGTATAACGGACGGGGATCAGGTGGCTGAGCTGACACCAGAACATCCAGCGTTTGGAAACCTAGCAGCGGTATTGCATGAGCTAAAGCAAGGCCCTTAGCCACAGCAACCCCGATCCGGACACCGGTATATGAACCGGGACCAACACAAACCCCGATAGCGGTCAAATCCTTGACCGCCGCCTTAGTTTCACTTAAAAGTTCAGTAATACGAGGGAGCAATGTCACAGTATGGCGGTTTGCAGCTTCCCAAGTATATTCACCCAGCAAAGTATGGCCATCATGTACAGCAATACTCGCCCGACTGGTAGCAGTATCAATAGCTAACAACATTTAACGCCCCACAATCTCCTTACGAAATTCATCCAGCAAAGCCTGGTGGCGCGCCCCATTAGCGCGAAAGATCAGTGAGCGACGGTAATCACTCAGCCAATCAAATGAGACCCATAAATATTCGGCATCAAAGAGGTCAGAAGCACGCTCTGGCCATTCAATTAAGCAGATAGCATCTTGATCACCAATTAAATCATACACACCGATGCTCTCCACATCATCAGAATTAGCCAAGCGATAAAGGTCAATATGATAAAGTTTAGTGGTTATGTGTTGTGGCGACTCATGACGACGCAATAAAACAAAAGTAGGGCTAATAAGTCGGGTTGTAGTTCCCCAACCCTGCCCAATCCCTTGGGCTAACACTGTCTTCCCACATCCCAGGTTCCCTTCCAGAGCGATAACTTCTCCACCGGTAAGCAGAGAACCTAAACGCGCGCCTATACGACGGGTCTGCTCCGCACTACGACTGATAAACTCTAAGCTATGGGCATCTAGTATTGGCATTTAATTCCAACTCTCATCAAGCTACGCGCAATTATACTACAAAGGGACAAGCCTTCCAAACATTGAGAAACGCCCTAAGAGCACAACCGCTCTAAAAGATGGTATGTAGCCCGTTTAGCTCCAACTTCGATGGCCGGCCCAATACAAGACGGACAACCCGAAGCACAGGTACAGTCATTGACACGCTCAAAGGCCGCCCGCACCAACCGGGGCCACAAATCCACTAACTGGGATGTGAGTCCCACACCTCCAGGAGCCATATCATAGATTACAATTGCCGGCTGCCCACTCTCTGAATCACGGGACTGCACCGCAGTCCCAACATCTGAGGGATCGCACAGCAGGTAAATAGGGACAAGATTCCGCAACAAATAAGCTAAACCACTTAATGCAGTCCGTGCACCACGCGCCCGCTCTACTTGGTGATGGCAGATGGGACAGAGCGTCAATAGATTATCCGGTGCATGGGCTAAACGCAAGGCCAGAGGACGCGGATACTGTCCCAAAAAGACACGCAGAGGCGTTAAATGATGAACCTCAAGCGCGCGTTGTGGTGGTTGACCAGAAGCACCACACAAGCGACAACGATTACCATCCCGCGCCAGGATTTGAGACCGGATACCGGGCCACTCGGAGCCATAATCCAGGGGTTCAACTAAAATTCCTTCTTCAGCAAGAGCCTCAACAATCTCAGTCCCCAACGTCAGTCTAAAAGCCTCTGTCTCCATTACCTGCTCTGGGAGATCAATCTCTCCCCATCCGAGAGTTTCATGAGTTGCCATATGAACCCGCCGGTATCCCGCCGGCTTCCGGTAAACAACTACCCGCTCATCTGTCAAGGTCACATCTGTACTCCCCACCAGATTTGAGATTTCCCCCTGCTCATGCTCAGCAGGGACTTGGCGCCGCACCTCTAAACGCTCAACCTTGGTGATAGTAGCTGCAACAGTATAATAATCAAGGTCTTGATTCTCGGCTAACGCAAGCCCTTGCTCCCAATCCAAAGAACGGATTAAATATTCCTGGCCGCTATGGAAATAGACTGCGCCTTGATGGACTAAAGAGGCAGCACTAGGCCGGTCCACAACACCAATAACCTGTGCCACAGTCTGCCCTTGTCCGGGAAACACCTGGATGACGACATTATCAGCAGTAGCGGTACGTAAAGAGACGGACTGGGCGGGATAGACATCCCCAACCCAAGTCACACGCTCATTACTCTTATACAACACAGCCTCTGAAGCGAGAACATCTAAAATCTCGGTAATCTGTGCGGCTTTTCCAAAAGGCTCATTGTAGGTAAATGGCAGTTCAAAAGCAGCACAAGCCAGATGACTACTTAGGATCCCCAGAGTATCAGGATTAACCCGCGCCATCTCAGAAGAACGCCCGAAGAAATAATCAGGATGCGCAACCATATACTGGTCTAACGGGGCCGGGGTAGCAATGAGCACCGCCAACGCTGCCCCCACCCGGCGTCCGGCCCGGCCCATTTGTTGCCGGGTCGAGGCAACCGAACCTGGATAACCAACAAGGACAACTGCATCGAGAGCACCAATATCAATGCCCAACTCCAAGGCGTTCGTCGCAACCACAATCCGAGCCGCCCCGGTGCGCAATTGCAGTTCGATAGCCCTGCGTTCACGGGGTAGATAACCACCGCGATAACCCTGGATAACATCAGGGTCAAAGCCATCCGCAATAGCCTGCTTCCGCAAATCCCGGAGTAATAACTCAACCGTAAGCCGGGAGCGGGCAAATAGGATGGCCTGTACGCCAGCTTGCAACATATGCCGTGCCAGGACAATCGCTTCCGCGACGGCACTGCGGCGCCGGCCCAAAGCGGCATCAATAAGGGGGGGATTGTAGAAAACGATATGGCGTTGACCATACGGAGCACAATCCTCCGCCACCGGCTTAACCGGCGACTCCCATAAAGTAGCGGCCAACTCCTGGGGATTAGCAATGGTAGCCGACGCAGAAACCAATTGCGGGTCGGCGCCATAAAACTGGGTAATGCGCCGCAATCGCCGCAGTACATTCGCTATATGGCTGCCAAAAACGCCCCGGTAAGTGTGCAACTCATCTAACACCACGTACCGTAGCCCTCCTAGGAAACGCGCCCAGCGTGTATGGTGCGGGAGTATGCCTAAATGCAGCATATCGGGATTAGAAACGATAATCCGCGCCTCTTTGCGAATTGCGGCACGGTGACGAGTAGGAGTGTCCCCGTCATAGGGGCGTAGTGCAATAGGAACTTGTAAAACTTCCAGCCACTGCTCCAAGGCCACAATTTGATCGTGGGCGAGTGCTTTTGTAGGGAAGAGCAATAAAGCCGTAGTCTGTGGATTACGTAACAAAGTATGCAACAGCGGCAAAATATATCCCAGGGTCTTCCCAGAAGCTGTCCCTGTGGCCAATACTACGTTTTCACCGCGCAGTGCCGCTGTAACAGCCTGCGCTTGATGGGTATAGAGGGTCTCAATCCCCAAGGATTGCGCCGTCCTGATAAGACGCGGGTCTAAGTCAGCCGGCCAGGGTGAGGTCCCTGCAGAGTAGGGGGGTAGAGTTCGCCATGTAGTAACATTGCGCATAAACTTAGGGTCATCACGTAAAGACTCAACAAGGATATCCAGGGACAAAACCAACCTCGGTTACATATCCAGATTAAACAGCCGCCGGGTTACCGCGCTCAAACTCACGGATAAGCAACGGCATACCGATTAAGGCAATCGGAGCAAAAAGCATAAGAAAGCCTTGCACCAAAAGCGCGACCAAGGCAATTCCAGCACCGAGAGTCATAGCACCACCGGCGGTTAAGGCCCCCCCGCCAACCATGAGTACAATATTGAAGTTCCACAGTCCGTGGAACACAATGGCAACCAAGTAGGCCAAGGGTAAAGCCCAACGCTTTTTCTGCCAGAAAAACCCCCAGCCTAAACCTACGATACCACTGGTAAAGATATGCATTGAAGAAGCCAGGATACGAGAACCCACTCCGCCAGCCCAGGAAGCGACGTCCCCCAAGCCCATCGAGCCATTAGTAAAGCCCTCAACCATAGCAAATCCCAAACCACATGCAGCCCCCCAGAGAAAAGAGCGGGTTAAAGATGGTCGTTGCCAGAACCCAATTAACCCCAAGAGTAATGTCTTTCCTAGTTCCTCAACTACCGGAGTAACAACACCTAATGTCAAGGCCAGTGTGCCCCAAACAACCGGGGAACTGATGAGATCGCCTAGACCATCAATGCTAGACATAGCAACGGGGTTGACGGCCAGAGATTCAAACTGCTCAACCAGTTGGGCTATTTCATCCCGGCCACCGGGCAAGATGAAGATAAACAGCGCGATAAAGAGGGCACTGAATGCAAAGCCAATAACTTCCAAGGGCAGCGCTAATAAGGTGCTCAGGGCACCACCATTTACAACCAACGCTAATTGTGTAAAGGTTATAGCATGTTCTTGTCCGGCAACCAAGGAAGCCAAATAGAACAACATTAGAGCCGGAAAAACAATCAGTACTAAGTGTATAGAGGCAAATCCCGGTGTTTCATGCAAGTCGCCAGGGATTAAAGCCGCAACTACACCGGCGCTAATGATACCAAGTAGAAAAAATATCCAGACGCGCTTAGAATACACCGGCCAGGGAGGGAGATTCTTAAAACCACGGATGCCGGCGATAACCAGCATTCCACCAAGAAATATACCGAGCAAACCTATCCCCAATACCAAGAAGCCAAACAGACTCCCTTGATCGGGAATCCAACCAGGGAGGAAAAATGCGACGGCAAAACTAATTCCCCCTACAAATAACATCAGGCTCCCTATTAAGCCTAAACCTATCCATATCCAATTATTTTTTTCCGTCATTGTTCGTATCCCTCATATAACGTTTATTACAATCATCCGCCATCTATAACAAAAAGGGGATAGAGTTTCCTCTATCCCCTATCCAGTATAGACTAATTCTATTTTTCCACAATCTCAACGCTTATCAGAACATCGGCTTCGGGAGCACTAGGGTCATCAGGGATACGGCGGGTCACGGCCTGGGCAATATCCAACCCTTCGACAACTTTGCCGATTAAGGCGAAATTCCCGTTTAACTGGCTGGCTTGCTCACCCAGAGTCACAAAGAATTGTCCATTCCCTAACATACCCACCAGGCCGGCCTCATCAAAGACCCCATTCATCCCCCCGGTACAATAATATCCGGGGTAACCGATGCCAGTACTGGTAGGGTCGCCGGTGACCGCGACGAAATCATCCTGCGCGAAGTAGAAGGCGGAATCGTCAAACCAGCCATTCTCAGATAGATGAATAAAGCTATTAACATGCACAGGCGAAGAATCACTCAGCAAATCCACAACAATATCACCTTGAGAAGTCTCCAAAACAGCTTGATAAGTTGTATCAGCGGCTAAATCCTCAATGGGCGGTTCAAGAAAACGATCTTCAATATCCAAGAAGGACATAAATGAAGTCAAACCACCATAAGAGAGACCAAGGTCAGAGGGGAACATTATATTATTGAAGATAAAGGTCGGGGTTCCGGGCAATTGGAGTTGTTGTGATTCAGCACTCTGTGCCTCAATCTTCTCCAAATAGGTACCCTCTTCCATATCTTTCGTGAATTGTTCCACGTCCAGATCAAGCTCCTCTGCAAATTCGATCAGCTTTTCCCGCGCATCATCTTCCGAGAGTTGCTCCCATTCAGCTTTCCGCGCGAAGACTATATCGTGCATTTCCCAGAATTTTCCTTGAGCACCGGCAGCCTCAGTCGCTTCAGCCGTCACAATCGCCTTATCATGGAAACTAAGGGGAAAGTGGCGATAAACTAACCGTACATTGGGATTGTCCTTGAGGAATGCCGACAGGACAGTCGCCATACCCGAACAACCGGGACATTGAAAATCTGAATACTCGTAAATTGTGATTTCAGCATTATCCGGGTCCTCGCCCTTCACCCAATCAGTCTCATCTACCTCACGAACAGGCAACACAGGCAAGGGATAAGCCTCACATACGGCGGGTTCATCCTCTGCCAATAGCTCTGAGGTGTCTGATTCTGACACGGCGGTCTCTTCAACAACCGGTTCAGTAGGGTCAACAACAGGAGTCGCTACTTCCTTAGTCGCAGTAGGAAAGGAAGTAGGTTCTGTAGTCGCAGCAGGAGAGCTACATGCACTCACCAATATTAAAACTGCCCCGAATAGGACAGACATTATCCAATAACGCTTTCGCATTCCACACTCCTTATTTTTATAATTTAGTAGATAGTATACCACTAAATTATAAAGCTACCATAAATTTAATAAAAATAGCGATAACTCTGATTCAAGTTATCGCTATCTGCACCGCCGGTAAAAAAATAACTACCAGGAAATCTTTGGCCTATTTAGCCGGGAGGCCAGAAGGGTTTACGTTCCATAGTCCACAAAGCATATAGGCCCACAGAAACCGTGATGACCCCCATCAAATACCCGTCAAGTGGCCCGGCCTGGGTCACATAGATGGCAACCATCCCCAGGATGAATCCCAGAATATATAACACCAATACAGCTTCGCGCGAGGATAATCCGGCATAGGTCAAACGGTGTGAAGAGTGGTCCTTACCCGGTGTAGTCAGAGGATTCAGCCGGCGTTTAAGGCGGGAAATAGTCACCAGGGTCGTATCAAAAATAGGCACACCCAAAACCAAAATAGGAATCATCCAGGTCACAAAGGTGACATTTTGCGGAAACGCCAGTTTTATGCCAATGGTGGCTAATATGAAGCCCAGGAACAAACTTCCAGAATCCCCCATAAAGATGGTGGCCGGATTCCAATTATAAAACAAGAAACCGATACACGCAGCCATTACAGCCACAGAGAGGGCACCTACCAAGTATTGTCCGCTGAACGAGCACATCAAGGCAAAATACCCCGCAGCGATAGCCGCAATGCCACCGGATAGCCCATCCATGTTATCAAGGAGGTTAAAAGCGTTGGTAATGCCGATAAGCCAGACGAGAGTAACACTATAATCCAACCAATCCCAGGGTAATGAAGTGATATGCACCCCGGTAGACATCACCAGACCTGCGGCGACTAACTGTCCCAGCAACTTAGCCCACGGACTCATAGTAAAACGGTCATCAAAGAAACCTAAGAGCGAGACCATTGTCGAACCGACCAGAATTCCCGTAAGCTGCCCCAGATTATAACGCCCGCCAAGCAAGAGAGTCACAATCAGCGTACTGGCAAAAATAGCTACCCCGCCAAGTCGCGGGGTAGGCACAGTGTGAACTTTACGGGTAGGGTCAGGTTGGTCCACTGCTTCGATACGCAGTCCCAACTTGCGGGCTAATGGAGTACCGAGAACAGCCAACAATAAAACACCAGAAAAAACCGCAATATAGGAACTCATCGCACTCACCACCCCACACTCACGATAAATTTAAGGCGCAACCTGTTCTGGTTCTTGCTGGACCTGCAATGAAGCCAGTAACTCTTGCATAATCTGCTGTTGATTTTCCGGTGCACTTTCCAGGCCCTGTCTGGCGGCCTCAATAGCGGCAGATTGGTCACCAGCATTAGCATAGGCAATGGACAAGACACGATACATATCCCACAGTTTACTGGATGTTGAACACTTAACTACGGCGGTCTCTAACGTCGTAATCGAATCTTCCCAAAGGGATTGCTGCGCCTGTAAAGTGCCCAAGACATGGTAAACGTTACAATCAGATTTAATATTTACAGCCTGCTGGTAAGCTTCGATAGCTCCTGAAGTATCACCTTGAGAAGAGCGGAAATCCCCTAATAACATCCAGGTTTGCTCAAACTCATTATCAACTTCGAGTGATTTAGAAATCGTCTCTTGGAATAAAATCTCATCTTGAAGGTCAAAAGCCGCCAGCATAGCTTTCTCATTCCAAATAATGGGATTTTGAGGACTTAGGATTAGGGCGATCTCATAATTCTCCAAGGACTTATCCAATAACTCGTAGTATGATAAACCAGCGGACTCAAAAGACGCTTCTGATCCCTCTTGATTCTCCAGAGAAGGATCCGCCGCTTCACTAGGTACATCCTTAGCGGCAATTGATGCCCAGCTCTTATAAAAACGGGCCAGGTTTGCACTATGATCCGTATTAAGCGGGTTTATTTCACGCGCTTGGCTGAGGATTTCTTCTGTTTGTTCAAATAAAGCCTGACGCTGCTCCGGCTGTATTTCACTGGGTAACCCTTGAATCAATTCCAAGAAAGCTTTCCCCAAGAAGAGATAGTAATAATCCTCACGGTCACGTGTATATTCGATGGCTTTGTAGAAATGTTCAATACCGATCTGTTTTTCATTGATGTTTCTACTATTAGCGAAAACGCCCCCTTGCTTATAGACAATATCGGCCCGGATCAAATCATAATTCATATACCGGATAGCAACAGAGGCTAAGAGAATACCCACCACGGCAATAATAAGACTCAATGGGTGGCCCCACGTTTGCGCGGTGCGTTCCTCGGCAACTAAGAAGAGGGCGATAAAAAATTGGCAGAAGAAAATCAACATATAGTAACGGCCTAAAACCCCGGCGAGGGTAATCGCGACATCCACAACCTCAGTAATCGTTGTCGGCTGGATCGTTGTCAGACGTGCCTGTAATCCGGCAAAGATGGAGCCAAAGATAATGAGACCTAGTAAAGATACACCGCCATAGATTAAAACTGCCAACAGCCAACGCTTATTACGCTCTCTATCAAAGAGTCCCTCACGGTCGAACTCACTCAAACCGACAACGCCAAAGAGAAGCCAGGTGAAGAGGAAAATCATAAGGGCACCATATGAGATGCGTTCTTGGGTATAAAGGATGGTCAACGAGCGTACAAAAATCTCACCAGAATCGGATAACCGGTCCGGATTATTGATAAAGTCATAGGCTAATGTACCTAACAAGAACATTCCGGCCAAACTCAAAGCCAAGACAGCCACCAACCAGGGTTCTATCCCGGAGGACGCGCGCTTAACCGTGCGCTTAGAAGAAGATGCGTGCTTTTGCCGGGGCTTTTTAGAAGAGACGGCGGCTATCTCCGGTTGCGGCACTTCTGAAGTTTCCCCAACCGTGACTTCTCCAGGAACCCAATTAAGCCCCAAAACCGCCAACATGCCGGCCATTGCCCAAAAAGTCGTCCGCGTAGCAGCGATAGAGATACCAAAGTTAATCTCTACAAAGTGCCCCATCACAGAGGACAAAATCGCCATAATAAGAATAGCATGGGGGTGATTGACAAATTCAACACTCTTACTATCCAAAACCGGGGAGTTCTTAAACATCATACGGAAAGCCTGAACAGTAAGGTAAATGCCGGTGCCGACCAGGAAACCCAGAGGAATAGCTACGGCAAAGAGATATTGCCCCCCAATTTGCAAACCGATAAAGTAGAGGGCCACTGCCGAGAAAACACTTACCCCCAAATATAACAACAATTGGTTCCGGTTTTCCAACAGGCCCAACCAGCGGAAGCCCCAATAGAAGACACTGCCAAAGGTGAAAAGATAAATGGCCAAACCGAGATACCCGGTGATAACAATAGAGTCCAAGGTCTCATTATGGGAGCGATCTGGGGAAGCGGTACGGGACTCATAGTGACCTAATTCCGCCGGGTAGAACGAATTATAAGCTACATACATGGACTCTGGACCATAGCCGATTAACGGGCGTAAGGCATTAAAACGATCTACAGTTCCATCAGGGAACTCAATGGGGTCATGGATCGAAATCAGGTCTATAGCGCCTTGCCAAATGAGAACACGGACTTTACCGGTACCAGACTCTAATTGGGTAATTTTTGCCAGGCGATTAGTAGCCTTAATACTTAACGCCTTTTCCTGTAACGGGCCAGGGACATTGATAGCCACCAAGGCTAAAGCGGCCGCCAGACCCACAGTCCCCCAGCTAATCCATAACCACCGCCAGCCCTTACGCTCAACCACGAAATACAGCCAGAGACCACCAAAGGTGAGAATCCCCAAGCCGCCGCCCACGATTAAGCCACCAGTACCTTCAAAAGCCACAATGGCAATGCCAACCAAAAGGCCGGCCAAACCCATAGTCCCTAGACCAAACCCTATCCCTTTAAAAATATCAGAGAGAGTAGAATTCGATGGATGTTGTTCAGCAAGCCCATTGCGCTGCAGATTTATCAAAGCCAGATAAGGCAACAAGAAAGCCAGGGTTACAGTACCTAACCAAGGGCCACGACTCCGTGAATACCAGATAGTCAATAATTGTACGGCTAACAAAAAGATATAAGCAGAAGCGCGCAAGATATCACTGATGCGCGCTTGTTCCCGGCCCAGAATATCACGGAAACTTTCTATAATCCGCATCACAGTGAGCGGAACTATCATAATCAAATAAGCAGCAACAAAAATAGCATTCCCCATATTTGAAGCAACACGGGTTTGGACATCCCCGGCCCAAGGAAGGGGGTCCAAACCATTATGTTGGATAATGCCATACAGCGCGACAGGTAAACTATTAAGGATTAAGACCGTTATCAAACGACTAAGCTGCTCACGGGTGCGCAAACTGGTAAGAATAGCGAAGAATATGACCAGGTACCCAAAAAGGGTAAATGTCCCCTGGAGACGTTGGTAGGAGCCGATAAAACTAGTATAGGGGACAAGAGAGAAAATTGAGCTGACGCTATACAGTACCATAGTCAGGGTCGCAGCAAGTACCATAGGCGTGCGCCATGAAAAACGCAAGGGCTTCTCGCCGTACATAAGTTCTTCGACCAAACGCACCAGCCATAAAACGGCCATAATTAAAGCCAACGAGCGTAAAGTCGTTAGCTTATCTGGTTCAAAAACACGACTGGAATAAACATTAAAAAATACCGGGGTAATTGTTACTCCCAACAACCAGCCAGCTTCTAAAGCTCGATCACAAAAGGCACTAAGCCGGGATGAGTTCATCACGATGCTCCTTAAACCATAAGATTGTTCTACGCAGTCCATCTTCAAGCGGGACTTGCGCTTCAAAACCTAAAACTTCTCTAGCGCGTGAGATATCAGGACAACGGCGCTTTGTATCCTCAAAGTTCTTACCATACGCTTGTTCATAAGGGATATGCTCAATTTCAACCGCCCCATCAAACGCATCCCGTACCCAGCCGGCAAGTTGGTTAATCGTACATTCACGCCGATTGCCGATATTAAAAGCCAGCCCTTCGGCCTCTGGAGTATCCATAGCCGCCATCGTCCCCCGCACAGTATCACCGACAAAAGTGAAAGAACGGGTTTGGGAACCATCACCATGTACCGTTAAAGGTTTCCCAGATAATGCCTGGGTGATGAATTTCGCAATTACACTGCCATATCCCAAAGGGTCAAGGCGGGGGCCGTAAGCATTAAAATAACGGACAACCACAGTTGGCAGTTGTTGCTGTTTGTTATAAGCAAAAGCCAAATGTTCATCTAGCAGTTTCGACACAGCATAAGACCAACGGGGTACGCTAGTAGGGCCTAATACAGTAGCATCATTTTCACTTAAGGGGACATTCACAGGACGTCCGAAGACCTCAGAGCTAGAAGTGACCAAGACCTTACGCTGATATTTTAACGCGGCCTTAAGGATGTTCTCCGTACCGTTGACATTGACCAACATACCCCGCAAGGGATCATCAACCACATACTTAACCCCGACAACCGCGGCCAGATGATAAACAGCATCCACACCACTCATTAGACGTTCCACCAAAGGAACATCCAATACAGAACCCTTGATAAAGCGAAAGCTTGGGTTCGCTAAATGGTGGGCTATATTTCGCATTTTACCTACAGATAGATCGTCCAATACCGTAACACGATGCCCACTCTTCAAAAGTGTGTCCACCAAATTAGAACCTACAAAACCAGCGCCACCAGTTACAAGAAAATGTTGTCCTGCCACAGTAACTCCTATACTTAAAGCTATAACAAATTACAAAAAAATATCATACACCACCAATGATAAAAGACAAGGAACAGACTATTCAAGCCTAAAAAATCCTCAGAGCCTTATTTTACCAAGATAATCAGCAAATCATTCACATTAGTACCGGTAGGGCCGGTTATCATTAACGCTCCAACCGTCGCTAAGAAAGGATAAGAATTGTTATCAGACAAAGCCATAATAGGGTCAAGCCCTAGAGAGCGCGCCCTGGAAATAGTATTGCCATCCACAATTGCACCT
Source organism: Anaerolineae bacterium (assembly GCA_016928755.1). Taxonomy (GTDB): domain Bacteria; phylum Chloroflexota; class Anaerolineae; order B4-G1; family SLSP01; genus JAFGKB01. The sequence continues at coordinate 18,443 of JAFGKB010000081.1, forward strand.
GCCGCGTCGGTGGGGCCATCAGTCCCATCGGTAGCCAAGGCCATCATAACAACATCCGGTATACCTTCCAAGGCCAAGGCCGCCGCTAATGCCACCTCTTGATTCCGGCCACCTAACCCCTCCCCACGGATGGTCACGGTGGTTTCCCCCCCACACACCAAGCAAGCGGGAACGGAGATAGGATCACCATAAGCTTTTACACCACGCGCTAGAGCAACGGCAACTTTGGCCACTTCCCGCGCCTCACCTTCGATAAAGGTAGTCAAAAGCAGAGACCGGTAACCTAAATCCTTAGCCCTGGAAACAGCAGCTTTTGCAGCCAGGCGATTTGAACCCACAATTACGTTCGATACTGTTTTAAAGAGCGCATCATCAGGCTTTGGGGTATCTCCTATATGCCCATCTTTACCTGCTTGCAAACGCAATTTTACAGAGGGCGGGATAGCATCTAATAACTTGTAACGTTCAAGAATACGCCATGCTTGTTCGTAAGTCGTGGGATCAGGTGAGGTAGGCCCAGAGGCAATCACGTCCAGGGGGTCCCCAACCACATCCGAGAGTATCAACGCTACCGTAGGGGCCGGAGCAGCTAACCGCGACAGTTGCCCACCCTTTAACTTAGAGAGGTGTTTACGAATGACATTCAATTCATCTATAGTAGCACCGGAACGCAGTAAGAGGTCCGTTACAGTTTGTAAATCACCTAAAGATATGCCCTCAGCCGGTGCCGGCAGCAAGGCTGAACCACCACCAGAAAGAAGGATCAAGACACGGTCTTGGGCCGTCACACCGGCTAACAATTGCACAATAGCCTCTGTACCCCGTACGCCGGCGGCATCAGGTATGGGATGCCCGGCCTCAAAAACCTGGATATTATCCGGCAAAACATAACCGGCAGCATGTTTGTACTTAGTAACAACAATGCCGGCAGTTAAGTACGCGCCCAACATATGAGCCACAGTTGCGACCATCGGCATAGCAGCTTTTCCCCCGGCAATCAACAACACCCGCGCAACCTGGTCCATCGGCCAGCGCTGATCGCCAATTTGCAATACATCTCCATCCCAGGTCATAAAACGACGCACGGCTTGACCAGGGTCTACGGCTGCCAAAGCCGCATCCCGGATCAAGCCTATATCCTTGATTAAATTCATCCCCATATCTCCTCTACCAAGAACACCGGCAGGCTATAAGCTACCCGTACGCCAACCCTTAACGCAGTACCGTTAAAGCACGGGTTGCTGCGCCCTCAGGTGTATCAACATCACCTAATAATAAAGCTTCCACGCCAACCTGCAAAGCCTGGCGTACCGGAATATCAATAGTTGCCGGTAAAGCGATCCGCACACTTTCCATCATAGCCGTAACAAAAGCCAAATCTTCTTCAGATAACGCCCAGAGTCCCAAAGCCCGGTACCGAGGAGGCATCAATTCAGCCGCATAGGTAAACCGCGCGTTGAATTGGGGATCGGTCAACCACTGTATTAGGTGTATAGCTGCTTCCTGGCGTGCCGGAACCTCAGTCGTTAAAGCTAAAGACCAAAGATTACCCAATATAACGGGACTGCCATCCTGTGTAGGAATCCAGCCCGGATTAGAATTATAAGGTATATCCCCAGTCCAGTATAAACCCATAGGGACAAGACTCAAATCCACTCCGCCCTCTAAATAAACGTCCCAACAAGACCGCGCATCAGTGGTTTTCAATGCACTTTCTGGGGTCAGCAAACCTAGTTCCACGCTGCGCGATACGAAACGGTACAGATTTTCCAACTGTACCCGGTCCAGGGTTAAGATATTATCCTCACTTAACACAATATCACTGCTCCCTAAATAAGCGGCCAATAATGCGTCACTGGCCAGTCCATTAGAAGGTGCAGCCGGCCAGAGCATCGAATACCCACCGCTTAACACCGCCGTCCAGGAAAGGGGCGCAGAAGCAGAAACCCGGGAACGATAAACTGTCTGTTCAGCCTGGGATACAAAAGGGACGCCAAATATAACCGCGTCAACCATAACACCTTCTTTAGCAAAGGGGAAATAATCACTGCCTTTCAGAACCGTGTTTTCAATAGGCTGCAAAAGCTCACTTTTCGCGCCGGTTTGCAAATCGGCTTCACCTAAAATAACAACATCCGGCACAACATCCGGCGCAGCTAGTGCAGCCGTACTTAACAGATTATAGACGCCACCTTCACCTGATGAAGCTTTAACCGAGACCTCTACCTGGATATCCGGATATATAGTGGCAAAATCATTTAGCCGTTCCACCAATAAAGCAGCAGCTTCATCTTCCTCCTGATAGGGACTTAGAAAGTCCGGCACCCATAGGGAAAGGGTAATCAAACCCACCGGCGGTTTAACCGTCTCTGTAGGCGTTATCAGAAGCTCAGGAGTAGCCGTAGATGTGGGAAGCGGAGAAACCGGTGGTTCCGGCGCAATCCACATACACCCGGCCAAACCGACCAACAAACACAGCCCTAAACCGAACTGGAATAACTTCACTCGGCACCTCCGGAAGTATAAGCCTGGACAAAACTATAAACAGGTCGTTCACGGAAATCAGGCGTCACAAAAGCATAGTAGTCCTGGTAGTTGTGTAACTCCCAGGGCGTGCGAAACATCCACATCGCCACAACCGGACACCAGGGCCACGCATCAGCAGCCCACTTATAAGCATCCAGGGTATAAGTCACACGTTGGGATGATTTTACTGCCCACGTCCAGCGCGGGTGCTCATTCCAACCGGCTTCGGTAATATAAATCAACTTATCCATATCACCGTGCTGATCCATAATATCACGTAACAGTTCCACACGCCGGAAATTTATGATTTCTGGGTCCGGTGACATATCCGGCGGAAAAACCAACCCATAAGTATGGGCAGCCAGGGCATCGAAATAAGCAGCTCCGCCGGCCTCATACAGCTTCTCCAGGTAAAGTAAGTCATTAAGCCCGGCAGGGCTGCCTTCTGGCTCCAATGTCGGAGCCAAAGCACCGGCCAGAACAACAATATCGGGGTTGACACTATGAACGACTGGATAGACAACCCGCAGAAGTTCTACATAGGCTGCCGGGTCTACCGGTCTATAGCCCCATTCAAAGCTAAGATTAGGTTCATTCCAAATAATAATATAATTAACCTGTCCCTGGTAACGTTCCACAAACGCAGCCGCAAAGCGCGCGAACTCATCATAATACTCTGGATCGATATAAGTAAAGGTTGTCTCGACCTCTTCTGGGTCTGGGCGTGCCCAGTCGGGGACCATACCTAGACGCGCTATAACCTGCAAACCCTGGTTTCTGGCGTGTTCAATAACCAGATCGCTATGGTCCCATCCATACTGCCCCTCTTCACCCTCAATATAAGCCCAAGGAAAGTACTCCACAATCCAGGGTGACCCCATTTCACGCACCATCCTCAACGTGCGCTGAATCTTCCATTCCTCAACTTCATCCGTAAGCCGGGTATGCACCCCCACTTTAGAATTAAGCGTATTGACCTGCTGCTGCTCCCCCATCACAACCAAAATACCCGGAGGAAGGACCAACAAAAGCAAAAATACAGGTATTGACAACCATAGGACTGCCGTTAAACTAACCGACCGGCTATAGGATTCCAACTGGTCAATATATTGTATTGCTTTGGACACTGAAATTTTTTTCATTCGGATTATAATAAAAAATATGACTCAAAATACAACACTAATAGTTAAGCATAATCTCTTTATCAAGAAGCTAAAACAAGCATTGACACAACCGCTACCAGGACCAAAGGCACAACTCGAAATGGCGCCCCAAAACCTTGACCTCAGACTGAAACCAGGTGTAACACCACGCAAAGCAGCCGTACTCGCCTTGCTCTATCCGACTAAAGAACAAAACCTAAATCTGATTTTCACACAGCGCACTCGCACCCTCCACCACCACAGTGGAGAAATCTGCTTTCCCGGCGGGGCTGTAGAATTAACGGACAGAAGCCTTGCATACGCAGCACTCAGAGAGACAAATGAGGAAATCGGAATCCCGGCAGAACAAATAGAGATATTGGGGCAAATAACACCCCTGTATATTCCCCCAAGCAAAAATCTGGTCTATCCATTTATTGGCTGGACACCTATACTCCCACAACTACACCGCAATCCAGACGAAGTGGAAAAAATCCTGCATATCTCCCTCAAAACGCTCTTAGATCCCCAAATAGTGACCTGTTATTACAAAATTTCACTAGGGCAAAAATGTGAAATTCTCAGTTACCAAGTTAATGGCGCTGCTATCTGGGGTGCGACGGGAATGATACTGAGTGAGTTGTTGACCATTATCAGGAAC
>JAFGKB010000082.1 GCA_016928755.1 Anaerolineae bacterium
AACCCATCAATACTACTGAGATACTCTTCTAGATCCTGGCCCTCGATAAACTCTATGACAAGGTAACTGCGACTGCCTTCGGTGAAGTAATCGTAAACCTGAGGTATTGCGGGATGATTAAGTGTAGCCAAAATACTGGCCTCACGCTCGAAGTTACGCACAATCATCTCCCGGACTTGCGGGTTTGTCGCAGTATTGATCATTTCCTTAACGGCGCACAAACGCACAACACTTGCGAAGCGGAGGTCTTGAGCTTTGTAAACAGCGCCCATCCCACCTACGCCAACAATTCCCAAAATCTTATAACGATTTTGGAGTTGCATACCCTCTGTCAACAACCCTTCTTTCCGTACTAGGGGTTTCTCTTTCGGAACAACCTGGCGAGTCTGCGGGGCCTTGGCCGGTGTCACGGCCCGGGTAGCCGGTACCTCAGGAATGTCAGGACTTTTATCATCCTGGTCATCTTGTGCTACTAACGGTTTCCCAGTACCGAGACGCTCTTCCACAATATTAGACTCCAGGGATAGAGGAGATTGCAACCGCTGAGACAACCCACGACGCCGTGTGCCTAAATCCTTCTTTGAAGTCAATTCGGTCTCTTGGTCAATTTTATCTGTTTGTGCTCCCATACATTATCCTTCTAACCAAAGGGGCTAAACTGATTATACGAGGAATCACGAGAAAAAGCAACCCCACCCCAAATATACACCCTATTTCCTAAAAACCTTTATGTATCTTTAACGACTTTGTATCTTGGGGGACTTGTTCTTCTAGCAAGTTATGATAATCTTACAGTAGGAAGTTTATTTGGTTTTAGGTACCGTTGGGAATAAAAAAACTATTATATTATTTTAGCTTAGGTAGTTCTAGGATTGAGTATCCCAAACATTGAGCAGTTTTCTCAGTCGAGTATATTACTTTCGGGATAGTTACTTCTCTGGAACCACCTTACTTACAAAAAAAAGGGGACACCCATGTTGACCATTCCATCTGCCATACCAATAGAAATTGAGTTGGAATGTGGTACGTGCGGCCATCGTCAAGCCTATCAAATACCCACACCTATCTGTCCGAAGTGTGGTTCTGAGTGGATGGATGCACGATACGACTATGAGCGCGTGCGCCGACTCTGGCCTGATATCTTACAACAACGGCCATTCACAATGTGGCGTTATCGGGAATTACTGCCGCTCCATAATGACGAATACCAGATTACAATGGGAGAAGGTGGCACGCCTTTGCTGCGCACCCACAACCTGAGTATGATGTTGGGAACCCCCAACCTCTTTATCAAAGATGAACGTCAAAATCCAACCAACTCTTTTAAGGATCGTCAAGCAGCCTTAGTGATTTCAATGTTAAAGGAGGCCGGCGTCACAGAGATGGCGGTCGCTTCCACCGGTAATGTTGCAATTTCATATTCAGCCTACTCTTCTCACGCCGGGCTTAAACTATGGACCTTCCTGCCCAGCCTGGTGCCATCAGAAAAGATGCGCGAGATCGCAATTTACGGAAGTGAAGTCGTCAAAGTCACCTCAACTTACGATGAAACGAAGAAAGTGGCAGCGCGGTTCGCAAAACATAAGGATATCTTGATCGACCGAGGTATCCGTGATATCGGAACGCGCGAAAGTATGAAGACCTTGGCCATTGAGGTTGCCGAGCAACTTGCGGCTGAATTAGGCCCACCACAGCCAGGTATCCCCTGGCGCACACCGGATTGGTATATCCAATCGGTGAGCGGTGGCTTAGGGCCAGCAGGCTTCTGGAAAGGCTATCAAGAGCTTTACCAGATGGGTATGGTGAACAAACTGCCAAAACTAGCCCTGATCCAGGCATCAGGTTGTGCCCCAATGGTACATTCTTACAATAAGGGGCTATCCGAGGCAGAACCGGTGACCAATCCCAATACCCGTGTCATCACCATAGCCACCGGGGCACCGGGGCTGGCATACTCTTATTTATATAAGGTCATCCAACAGCACGGAGGGATCTTCGAGGAAGTTACCGACGAAGAAACATTCCGCGCCCTTCATGTCCTGGCCAAAATGGAAGGACTTTCAATGGAGGCAGCCGCAGCAGCAGCCTTTGCGGGTCTCTTTAAATTATTGAGCAAAGGCATTATCCAACGTCACGAAACTGTTGTTATCAACTGTTCCGGCCATACCTTCCCCGTAGAAAAGTATCTACTTGAGGAAGATTGGTTAAAGGTTGTCCCTCCTGAGTCCGAAGCCCCTGTAATAGACACGGTCGCCGGGATTATCACCTCATCATCCCAGAAACCGGCATCAGAAGACCTTTTGGGAGCATTGGAGCAATTAGATACCCATGTCCGGCGTATTGCGGTCATAGAAGATAACCCAGAAGCCGCCCGTCTGCTACGCCGTATTTTGCAAACTCGTGGAGAATTCCAAATTGACGAAGCCCACACTGGCAAAGCCGGACTGAAACTCATTCAGAGGACACGGCCTGACTTAATCTTGCTCGATATGATGATGCCAGATATGGATGGCTTCGCAGTTCTAGACCAGATGAAGTCCGATGAGTCACTAAAAGATGTACCCGTAATTGTGATTACGGCAAAAGAATTAACCAAAGAGGAGAGCCGCCGCCTGCAAGGACAAATCCAGATGCTATTGCAAAAGGGGTCTTTTATGGATGACGAACTCTTAGAAGGAATTAAAGCACTTCTTGGTGAAGAAAAGGGGGGATGAGCAATGACCAAAATTCTTTATGTAGAAGATGATGTATCTAGCCAGCGACTCGTTCAACGGATTTTAATGGCAGAAGGTTTCGATGTGGTCATTGCCGATAACGGCATTAGCGCGATTGAGACAGGACGCCGGGAGCATCCGGATCTGATATTGATGGACATCAATATCAGTGGCCTGGATGGTTATGAGGTCACAACTCGGCTCAGGACAATTGAAGGGCTGGAAAATGTCCCGATTGTAGCCGTGACCGCCGCTACCTTAAGGGGGGACCGTGAGCGCGCCCTGGTGGCAGGATGTAATGGCTATATTCCCAAACCCATTGATGTAGACCAATTCCCTGACCAGGTACGGGCTTACCTAGTAGGTATGGAAGATAATGTCGGCTCAGCCGAAGAAAAAGCCGAGTATCTGCTAGAGTATAACCAACGCCTGGTGTCACGCTTAGAAGAAAAAGTACGGGAACTTGAGCAGGCCAATGCGGAACTCCAGCGGGTTGAGAAGATGAAATCTGACTTTGTCGTATTAGCCGGGCATGAGTTGCGCACGCCGTTAACGGTTATCTATGGCTATCTACAAATTCTATTAGCCAACCCGGCTATTCCAGGCTCAAAAGAAGAAGAAGGGTCCCCCCAACACCTACTGAGCAAAGTTTCCGAAGCTGTAGAACGACTCAGCCAGGTTATCCAGGATATTCTCAATGTCTCGCTCATTGACGCCAACCGCCTTGACTTGGCCCACGAACCCGTATTCTTAAACTCCGTTGTGCAATCTGTCCTCCACAACCTGCGCAGTTTTGGGCCACAGCGGCAACTTATCTTTGAGCTAGGCCAGGGACTTAAGAAAGTTCCCGTTATTGAAGGTGATCCACGTCGGTTACACCAGGCAATCTGGAATATTGTAAGTAATGGCATCAAATATACCCCTGATGGTGGTACGATTTCTGTTGATGCAGAGCACTTAGAAGATGATGTCGTACACCTGTGGGTCAAAGATACCGGTGTAGGCATTCCACCCAAAGAGCTTACGCACATCTTTGAACGCTTCTATGTGCTAGAAGATACAGCCCTCCACCGTTCCAGCAAAACCGCTTTCAAAGGCGGGGGACTAGGGCTGGGGCTTGCCGTGTGCAAAGGCATCATTGAAGCCCATAACGGCAAAGTCTGGGCCGAAAGCGAAGGTCATGACGAACACAAGCTACCGGGCAGCAACTTCCATATTCTACTGCCGGTTGGTAATCCATTCTCAAAAGCTGAAAAAGGATAGGACCGCACAACAAAAAAGCGCCATTTAAAAAATGGCGCTTTTTTCTAACCGGTCAGAAATCCTACTCAGTCTCCTCAGCCTCAGAATGTTGTAAGGCAGCTTCCAAGAAAGTTTGGATACGTGGTACCATCTTGGCCGGATTAGGATGTAACCCTTCCAAAAGCAGCAGGTTCTCAAAAAGCTGCTCAATGGTAGAATCAACCAAAGGTCCATTGGCACCCGAACGGATTAAATAAGCTAAATTCCGCACCAATGGATGGCCCCGGTTAATCTCCAGGATTTTTACCGGTACCTCATAGTCTTTTTCTATCAACCGGCGTACCCGTTGCAAGTCACGTTCAGGACCACTCTCAGCAGATACAAGCCGGCAAGGACTATCGGTCAAAAGATGGGATTCCCGGACATCCTTTACACGTTCACCGAGAACATCCTTGAAACGCATAATCAAGTGGCCAAAATCTGTCTCCTCAACTCTGGTTTCCGGCTTCTCTTCTGCCTCTTTTTCAACCTCAGGCAGCTCAATATCGGGGTCATCAACATTCTGGAATGCTTTTTCCTGATACTCACGAAGATTCTGCATCATAAAACCATCTAAGGGATCGACCAGGTATAAGACCTCCAGATTATGATCACGGAAGTAATCCAGGTGTGGACTCCGAGAGACGGCGTTGAGGCTATCCCCAAGTATGTAGTAAATCTTAGCTTGTGATTCTGGCATACGTTCCACATACTCATCCAAGGAAACCAGCGATTCTTCAGAGTTTGTAGTTTGGAAACGCAATAATGAAGTCAAATCGTCCTGACCAAAAGGATTCGTTGCAATTCCCTCTTTGATAAAATAACCGAACTCTTGCCAGAACATAATATAATCTTCTGGCTTTTCATCCATTAATTCCCGCAAAGACTTTAAAACGCGCCCGGTAAGTGCCTTCTGAATTTGACGGACAATCCGGTTGCTCTGGACCGTCTCACGCGAAATATTCAAAGGTAAGTCCTGAGAATCCACAATACCTTCAACAAAACGCAGATACTCAGGAAGAAGGTCTTTGAAATGCTCTTGAATCAGGACCTTCTTGGAATAAAGCCGCAGACCCTCGCCCCCTTGTTGCTGCAAGAGACCACGGTCACGCTTTTTCGGGATAAAGAGAATGCTGCGAATATCCACAGGGGCATCGGTTACCAGGTGAATATTTAACAGGGGAGCTTCAAAATCCAATGTCAGTTGGCGGTAAAAATCCTCATATTCTTTATCTTCCACCTGACTGGGCGACTTGCGCCATAATGCCGTCTGTTGATTCGCGACCTTATCCCCAACGTAAATCGGGAAGGAGACATAATTAGAATGCTTCTTGACGATCTGCTCCAAACGCCATGTAGAAGCGAATTCAGAAGCATCGTCCTTAAGCTTGACCAGGATTTCTGTACCGCGCTCAGCTTTCTCGGCAGGAGTCAGGGTAAAATCATTTTCCCCTTTTGACACCCAACTCCAACCGGTATCAGCAGGACGATAGGAACGTGTAGTAACAACAACTTCATCAGCCACGGTGAAGACCGAGTAGAAACCCACACCAAACTGGCCGATAATATCTGCCGGGCGCTGGCCGTCCTCAAGTTGCTGCAGAAAGTCTTTTGCTCCAGAGTGGGCTATCGTCCCCAGGTTCTCAATAAGTTCATCATGGTTCATACCAATGCCGGTATCGGAAATGGTAAGTGTCTTAGCCTCTTCATCCACATCAATATGAATGGCTAACTCTACATCGGGGTCCAAGATATCACGATTGGTGAGCATCTCAAACTGTATACGGTTGAGAGCATCCGAAGCATTGGAAATCAACTCACGCAGGAAAATCTCACGGTCAGTATAAAGTGAATTTGCCAAGATATTTAATAACTGTCGTACCTCAGTGCGAAAGGTCATCGACTCTTGTTTAGATGTTTCTGATGCCATCTATACCTCCTCAAAAAACAATAATCTCAATTTATAATTTTATGGGCATTCCATTAGAACAACATTAGACACACATTAATAATCCCTTGGCATCCTCAAACATTTTTTAAACTTAATTAATAAGATTTGTGTTTCTCGTATAACCTATTACAATGGGCAGCAATTTGGGTTTAAGGCCAATAATAAAAATTGCATATAAGTACAGAAAAGTACTTTTTAAAAGCATAGATAGAGGAAACACATGAAAGGAAAAGTTAACTTTGTAGATTTGACCTTACGAGATGGGCAACAAAGCCTTGCGGCCACTCGTATGACGACGCAGCAAGCACTGACCGTGCTGCCACTTATCAGAGATGCCGGCTTTGCGGCTGTAGAATTATGGGGCGGCGCTACCCTGGATAGCGCGGTGCGGTTCCTGGATGAAGACCCCTGGGAACGTTTGGAGAAATTCCGTCAGGTTATGGGGGGCAACGATAAAATCAGGGCACTGTTACGGGGGCAAAATCTCTTTGCCTACCAGCCCTTTCCTGATGACCTCGTTATCGCCTTTATCAAAGAAGCTATCACAACCGGTGTCGGTATTATGCGTATCTTCGATGCGCTCAATGACCGGCGCAATTTACAGATCGCACTATTGACGACAAAAGCATATGGGGGCAAGGTAGAGGCCGCAATGTCCTATACCGTTAGCCCCGTCCACACCACCGAATACTATGTTAACTATGCCCTCCAACTACAGGAAGATGGTGCGGATCAAATCGCTATTAAGGATATGGCCGGGTTATTGCACCCCAACGAAACCGTGAAACTCATCCGGGAACTTAAAGCCAAACTTACCATACCCATAACACTCCACAGCCACACAACGACAGGGTTGGGAACGCTAAATGCAGTTATCGCGATGCACGAAGGCGTTGACTATATAGACTGTGCCATTACGCCCTTTGCCGGCGGGACCTCTCATCCACCGGTTGAAGTTCTCATTGTCTTCGCCGAGGAAATGGGGCTGGCACATAATCTCAACAAAAAGAAGATTTTACTGGCACAACACCAACTCTTTAACATTTTCAATGAGTTACGGCCCTATATTCCCTACAAAGAGCACTATCGCCCCGTGGATTACAAAGACATCAATCGTCACACTGTGAAGAAGATTATCAAATTGATTAACCGTGGCGGAGAAGAGCGGATCGAAAAAGCCATTGATCTCACCCGCGAACTACTCCAGGATTTGGGATACCCGGAATATAACGCCCGGATCCTCGAAGCGCAGATTCCAGGGGGAATGATGTCGAATTTACAGAGCCAACTGGAACAGATGGGACAACTGGATAAGTTGGAAGCCATTATGACAGAGATTCCAAAGGTGCGCCAAGATGTAGGCTATGTCCCTTTGGTTACCCCCACCAGCCAGATTGTAGGAGCGCAGGCTACTTTTAATGTCATGACCGGTCAACGTTATGCAACCGTCTCCAATGAGTTCACAATGCTCCTGGAAGGTAAATTTGGACAACCACCGGCGGAATTTAACCCCGATGTGCTTAAAAAGATCTTAAACGGTGACGGCAAACAACAAAGATACCGCCCGGCCTCCTATCTCTCACCGGTATTAGAAGATGAGTACCAGCTAAACTTTATAAAAAGCCACCGGGATCTGTTGCTCCACTTGATGCTCAAACAGTCCGCCGACACCTACCTGAAAAAACGATATAATATTCAATAGGTGTGATACTTAAGGTATTTCATTTAGCGAAGGAGAGACGCACTCAATGGAAACTACCCCACAGAAAAAACAGGATTTTCCAGCAAAGCCAATTTACCAGGATATGGATTATCCTATACAAAAACGGGTTACAGACCTAATCCAGCGGATGACACTAGAAGAAAAGGTCGCCCAAATGATGAATGACGCACCGGCTATCGAGCGATTAGGGATACCGGCCTATAATTGGTGGAGTGAGTGCCTGCATGGTGTGGGGAGAGCCGGTATCGCAACGGTCTTTCCCCAAGCCATCGGAATGGCGGCAACGTGGAACACTGAGCTGATTCACAAAGTCGCCCAAGTGATTTCTGACGAGGCACGCGCCAAGCACCACGAAGCGCAACACAACCAGCAAATTGAGCCGCCTTATTTCGGCTTGACCTTTTGGTCACCCAATATCAATATCTTCCGTGACCCTCGCTGGGGGCGTGGGCAGGAGACTTATGGGGAAGACCCTTATCTAACGGCCAGGATTGGGGTAGCTTTTATTAAAGGCTTACAAGGAGATGATCCTGACTATCTTAAAACAGTAGCCACCCCCAAACATTTCGCGGTACACAGCGGGCCGGAGGAGACACGCCACCACTTTGACGCTGTAGTTAGCGAACGTGACCTCCAAGAGACCTACCTACCGGCCTTTGCAGCCTGTATCCAGGAAGCCAAGGCCGTTTCCGTAATGGGAGCCTACAACCGGACTAATGGGGAACCATGTTGTGCCAGCTCCACCCTGTTACAGGATATCCTACGCGAGAAGTGGGGGTTCCAGGGATACGTGGTCTCAGACTGTGGGGCAATCCAAGACATCTATAAACACCACCAAGTCACCGGCACCGCAGAAGAGGCCGCGGCGTTAGCAGTTCAAAACGGCTGTGACCTTAATTGTGGCAGAACTTACGCGGCATTGTTAACGGCCGTAAAACAAGGGTTAGTTAAAGAGTCTGCCTTAGACCAAGCCCTCACCAGGTTATTTACAGCGCGTTTCAGATTGGGTATGTTTGACCCACTGGAACGGGTTCCTTATGCGAGTATCCCCTTTACCATCAATGACTCACCAGAACATAGAGCACTGGCGCTGCAAACCGCCCGCGAGTCTGTTGTGTTGTTAAAGAATGCTGACAATTTCCTACCCCTGACCAAAAACCTGGACAAGATCGCCGTTATTGGCCCGAATGCGAATGATGAGCAAGTACTGTTGGCGAATTACCACGGCACCCCCTCAAAAGCGGTTACGCCCCTGGAGGGTATCAAGAACCTTGTATCACAGCATACGGAAGTGCTCTACGCCCAAGGTTGTGACATTTTGGGGAAGCCTAGTGCCGATTACGCTACAGCCATCCAGATAGCAGAAGAGGCTAATGTTGTTATCTACGTTGGCGGACTATCACAACAATTAGAAGGTGAGGAAGGACAGCAAGAGGGTGTCACCCCAGGTATTACCAGCCAAGGGGATCGCACAGACATAGACCTCCCGGCAGGTCAAGAGGACTTACTGAAGGCGATCTATGCAACCCGAACCCCGACTGTGCTGGTATTGTTAAACGGCAGTGCGGTAGCCGTCAATTGGGCCGACCAATACCTGCCGGTAATTATTGAAGGTTGGTATCCGGGTGAAGAGGGCGGTACAGCCTTGGCCGAAGTTATCTTTGGGGATTATAACCCGGCAGGTCGCTTGCCGGTCACTTTTTATAAGGCAATAGGAGATTTGCCGCCTTTTGACAACTATTCAATGGCGGGCCGCACCTACCGTTACTTTGAGGGCGAGCCGTTATATGGTTTTGGCTACGGGTTGAGTTATACAACATTCACCTATACCCATTTAGATATAGCCGCTGATACTCAAAAGTCAGAAGAGACGCTGCACATCACAGTAGGTGTCAAAAATACAGGTATGCGAGCGGGTGATGAAGTGGTACAACTTTACATTCGCGATGTAGAAGCCTCGTATCCGGTTCCTATCCATCACCTACAAGGCTTCCAACGTATTCACTTACAACCGGGGGAAGAACGTGAGGTGAAATTTGAACTCACGGCGAAGAGTTTTACGCTGATTAATGACCAAGGGGAACGGATACTCGAACCGGGCAGTTTTAAAATTATGACCGGCGGCTGCCAGCCAAATACCCAGGGATGGAATGGCCTAAGTAAAGAGATACAGATCTAGTTTCAAAAGAATAATTTCCCGCGCAAACGCCCCCGAGGATGGGGGCGTTGAGCAACAGAGATTGGGTCAGTCTTATCGCCGTCAAGCAAGTTAAGACTAAGTTTTCTATTTGCGCGTTATGGCGAGGAACACCACGCCCCCGACTACTAATACCCCGACCCCAACCATAATCGAAATCCACAAGGTATTAGAGCCATCACTATCCTGTTCTGGTTCCCATTCTTTCCAGACAGCAGTAGTTCCAGAATCCACATACTCCGAAACTGCCGCTAATAAGTTATCTGGCGTCAAGTCCGTACCTTGAAGATAGTAATCGCCCAAAATAACGGCCGGCGACTGCAAGGTAGACTCAACCCCATATTGACCGGCCAACCACCGGGCAAGCTCTGCATTTCCGGTAATATCGCGCTCTTCGAGAAATACCTGGGGATACAACTCGGTGATATAACGCAAGTCATAGGAAATACGGTCGCATTCCTGACAATCCACATCATAGAAATATAGAGCGAAGATAGGCTGCGGGGATTCACAAAC
>JAFGKB010000083.1 GCA_016928755.1 Anaerolineae bacterium
CATACTCACATCAAGATATAGCAGAATATCAGGATTGGTAATCCGCTGCCACATAGAGGGCACCGCACTATGTTCCTGGCGGATTTCCTTAACCCGGTAACCTCTATGGCGCAGTTCTCTGGCCAGGGAAGATTTCCCGGCTGAACAAGGTCCGACAATACCAATTAAAGATGATTTAATCACATCGGTTTAAACATCCGGCACCGGCATTTCCGCGTGGAGAGTACGAGCACCGGTCCCATCTCCCTGCTTAATACTTAACACCGCTATGCTGGTATCATCACAAGGCCGTCCATCATCTAACTCCTTGGCCTGCTTTAACAAACCATCAGCAACAGCTTGTGTTGAATAGGTAGCTGCCCAAATCTCCGCAATTGCAGCCGGAATATCAAGGCTCTTGCCCTTACGGCTGCCCGCATGGATTAAACCATCGGTAAAACCACATACTAATAACCCCGGTTCCACGGGCAACAAATCCACAGCCGGCCGGGTATGGCGATAGAAACCCAGGGAGGGCGACTTGCCTTCCAGAGCGTACAACTCACCACCGGGTTTTAAGACATAAGTTGGCAAATCACCACAACGGGTAATCACCACCGAACGGCTTTCTATATCTACCGAGAGAATTATTAATGTCGAGGAGACTTTACCTCTGCGCAAGGCATATAACGCATCATTAGCTGCACGCGCCGCCGCACCATCACGAACACCCTCAGCCAACTCAGAAACAACCTTGCGCACGACCCAAATACTGGTAGATTTAGCCCCAGGGCCAGAACTCTGACCATCGGCAAGGACCAAAGAAAGCCCACCATTCGGTCGCTCTATCATCTCTAACGTATCGCCCCCCATTCTCACAGCCCACTTATTGATTTTTGCTACCCCTACAGAAAGATGCATAATCTTGACTCTCCACCTCTACTATTCTGAATTCTAAATCCCGCCGCTCTGCTCTTTTTGGTTATTATACTTGCTGGCAACACATACGGCAAACCACCTATTACCGCAAAATAATCTCACGATCTAGCCTAAAACTAGCCAATTTATAACAATGCACAATGTTTTGCATTCGCAATAAACCCCTTTATGTTGTACAATATAACCGGTAAGTAAAGAGCAATTCTTAGCCGGTTATAATCCAGGTTAAGGAAAAAGATCAAAGGTTACAGACAAGACGATAGCGAACGTGGTAGCTCTAGTTCAAGAACATTATGAATTCACAAACAGATAATAAGGATCACAGGGAGATCCCGATAGATGCAAGATAAAGGCAACGTTACAAAACAACAATTGCTAGATCAGATAGAGGATTTACAACACAAGCTCGCTGTATTGGAAGGTGCAAAAACACGGTACCAACAGATGCAGTCAGAATTAGAACAGCGCAACCACGAATTAGCAGAACTTAACGCGATTATTGGCAAGATTACGTCCAATCTATCTTTAGAGAATGTCCTGCAAAGTATAGTCGAGGTTGTCAGCCGTCTGTATCCAGATGCACGCAGTGCCACTGTGCAACTTCTGGATAAGGAGACAAAGAATCTGTATACACAGGCATCCTCGGCACAGATCCCCCCCCATCATATGCAATTGGTTTTCCCAGAGGGCCAGGGAATTGTAGGCGTCGCGCTCAAAGAACATCGCACGTACAACATCCCCGATGTACTGACCGACCCGCGTTACTTGCCAGGGCCAATACCGCCCGAATATCGCTCGTTGTTAGTTATCCCCTTAGTTTACCACAACCAAATTCTCGGGACCCTCTCCGTGGATTCCCCACAAGTGAACGCCTTCCAACAACACGATGTACAGCGGCTCCAGGGGCTGGCGGGATATGCCGCAATCGCAGTCCAGAATGCCCGGCTTTATGAACAAGCGGAGCGCAACGCCGCCTCAAAAGCAGCCTTATTAAAAGAGGTCAACCACCGGGTTAAGAATAATCTAACGGCCATTGTCGGTTTATTCTATGCCGAACAACGCCACCTGAATAACGCTTGTACACAAATCGAGGCGGAGACAACCCCGGAGAATGCGGCTTATTGTCAAGAGATCCTAGATAGGTTGATTAACCGTGTTCAAGGACTAATCACAGTCCACCACATACTTTCGGCATCCAATTGGGCACCTTTGTTCCTCAGTGATTTGGTTAATGAGGTAATTAATGCATCATTACAAGCTGGCCCGTTATATACCCATATAACCACCGATATTACCCCTTCACCAATCCTTATCAATGCAAAACAAGCGAACAGTCTAGCCCTTATACTAAACGAACTCGTCACTAACACACAAAAACACGGGCTGGCAGGGCGAGACACGGCCCACATTACCATCAAGATCAAAGAAGAGACCATACCTTCTAATTCACGCACAGCCCGGCTCAGGTCAAATGCAGCCACTCCCCTGATCGGAGAGACATGGGTTTGCCTCGAATACCGGGACGATGGGCCAGGATACACACCGGAAATTTTGAATCACCAGTGGAACAATGTAGGTATCTATCTTATCAATCGCTTAGTACACAATAGCTTACGTGGTACGTTGACATTGCACAACGATAACGGAGCAGTCGCCCTGATACGCTTCAAAACCCACGATAAAGTAGGGGGATAGCTTATTATGGAAAAGACACTAGTCAAGCAATCAATACACACTCTCCATAACAAGAGATTTGTGCTTTACTACGGGATAGGACTGTTAATGACGATACTGGTCTTCTCCGCTCTTACATTCTGGACAGACCAACGAGCGATAGCCCTGTATCAAGCACTGATTAATGATAATGTGATACCGGAGGGCCAGCAGATTCTGGAACAATTAAGCCATTTAAGATTAGAGCGCGTGCTGGTTAGTACAGGCTTCGTAACTCTCTGCATAGCACTTAATGCTCTATTACTCAGATACCAACGTGAGTATCTAAGAGAACATAACCAAACGGTAAAGCGCAGAATTCATGACCATGCCACAGAACGCCTGACAAGTAAAGAATATTATGCGGGACTATTTGGGAATTCGAGTTTAGGTGTTTTAGTGGCAGACAGAGAGGGCCACATTGCCTTCATCAATTCAAGTATGCAAGATATGCTGCATTTACCGGCGAGTGTAAATATAGAGAACCTTAATTGGATGACCTCTCTGCCTTTCGCTAACTCCAGCCTCTCTGAATTAGTCAAACTCCACCTAGAAAATAATACGGCTTTAACGACGGATGAAGTTTTGACACTCGCCGATGACTTGATCGTTCATTGGCGACTACATTTAACACCCCAATTTCAAGGGGGAAGGCCGATAAATAAGCTCCTGATTTTTGTGGAAGATATTACGGAGTTACAACAAGAACAGGAACAGCTTTATAAAAAGCAAGCGCAGTTACAAGGTGTGTTAGAGAATGTGCCGGTGATGTTAGAAGCCTTTGATAAGGAAGGCCAACTTGTATTTTGGAATGCTGAAAGCGAACGAGTTACAGGGTACAGTAAAAGTACTATGCTTAAGAACCCTCAGGCCCTTGAAAAACTCTATCCAGAGGATTCCTACCGCCGCTACGTAAAATACACACTGACTAATAATTTCGATAAAACATTCGACGAGCATAGTTTCACTTTGCAAGCCAGTGATGGTACGACTAGAACCATAAACTGGTTTAAGCTCTCCTCACGGTCTCCTGTGGTAGACTGGGATTGTTGGGCGATGGGGATTGACATAACTCAACAGAAAAGAGTAGAAGAGGCACTCCGTAAAGCACACCAACAGTTGCGGGCGGTGTTTGATACAATACCCGCCGGCGTCAGTGTTGTCGATACCGAACTTAATATTATCGACTTGAGTGATACACTGCTTAAGATTTATGGATTACCTGACCGCCAATCAGTTATCGGGCGCAAATGCCACGAAGTTTACTACCAATCAGCGATTAAGTGTTCCCAATGTACTGTGGCCCAAGTCCTGGAAACAGGGAAAGCCGTTACTCGCATCACCATGCCTGATGAATCAGCAAACATAGGCGGGACGTTCAAAATTTACACCAGCCCCATTAAGGATGAATACGGGAAGATATGGGGGGCGGTTGAATGTATTATGGACGTTACCGACCTTAAACAGGCGGAGGATACTTACCAACAATTTTCAAAACGGGTTCAAGCACTCCATGAAATCGACCAGGCAATCCTGGGCGCGCAATCCCCTGAAGCTATCGTCCAGGCGGCCCTAAGTCATCTCAGACGCTTAATCGCCTGCCAGAGGGCAATGGTACTGGATATTAACAAGACCGGGGAAGCCAGGGTATTAGGGGTAGAAGTGAGTGGGGATACAGACCTTAAAATCACTAAGGGGGGACAAATCGGTATTTTGAATCCGAAAGCGCTAAGAGAAGGCTGGATACAAGGCAGCAAAGACCTGGCTGAAGAACAGAATTTATCACTTATCCAGCAAACGCTCTATGAAGAAGGGGTGCGCTCATATCTGATATTACCCTTATTAGTCCAGCAACAACTTGTAGGAACTTTAAACCTGGAATCCGACCGGCCTAATTTCTTCACACCGGAGCATGTGGATATAGCGTCTGAGGTTGCCACTTCCCTGGCTATCGCACTACGCCAGGCACGACTCCACGAACAGACACGCTATGATGCAGCCACGAAGGCGGCACTCCTGGATGAAGTAAACCACCGGGTGAAGAATAACTTAGCGTCTATCATTGGCCTGGTCTATGCGGAACAACGCTATATACCGGAGAATCTTCCCCAGTATGAATTCTATATGGCAATGACAAACCGGCTGATTAACCGTATCAAACGGCTTGCAACCGTCCATAATATGTTATCGGCGACGGAATGGTCCCCCCTACCCTTAAGCGAACTGATTTCCCAAGTTGTCTACACCTCATTGGAGATATTACCCCGCAACCAACGCGCCGAGGTAGATATCTATCCTTCCCCTTCTCAATGTGAAAAGGGGAAAACCAAACCACTGCCTCCGCTCGAGTCATTACACACGGCGCAAGACAATGAAATAGACGGCTCTGTACCGGTCTGCGTTTTGGTGGATTCCAAACAGGCCAGTAGTCTAGCCTTGATATTATACGAACTCGTCACAAATACGATAAAATACAGTGGTCCGGAAAATGGTACCGAAGCCACCTCACTATCTCAAGCCGGCAAACCGAACGGGTTAGAGTTACCCACGAAAACTATCCACATCACAATCAAAACCACTATGAAGGATAAGAAAATATGTCTGGAATATAGGGACGACGGAGACGGCTATCCTGAAGATGTGTTACATCTCAAACGCTATAATGTGGGACTATACTTAATCCAACGCTTAGTCCGCAGTAATCTACGGGGAACTTTTAAGTTATCCAATGAGCACGGTGCGATAACTGTTCTTTATTTTGACCAAGGCGAAAATATAAAACCTTGACCGGAGCATAATGTTTATGCATATGCATAAGGAGGAACCAATGAACACATTACAAGTAACCAGAGTTTTAATAGCAGAAGACAACGCACTTGTAAGCGAGATGATTCAAGCCCTACTGAGGAAAATCGGCTATACGGTGGTTGGAGAAGCGGTAGATGGTTTACAAGCGGTAGAGTTAACCAAGGAATTACAACCGGATGTAGTTCTAATGGACATCGCTATGCCTGAAGTAGACGGGATAGAAGCGACGCAAAGGATCCAGGAAGAGTGTCCCACGCCAGTTGTCGTCCTGACGGCATTTGAGACCCCCGAATTACTGGAACGGGCCAGTAAAGCCGGGGTAGGAATGTACCTGGTGAAACCCCCGAACATCCGCGACTTAGAACGCGCCATTACCATCGCCAGAGCACGCTTCGCCGATATCGTGGAATTACGCAAACTCAATGAAGACTTAAAGGCCTATGCCCACACCGTGGCCCACGACTTAAAGAACCCACTCACCCGTATAAAAGGGCCGGCGGAGTTATTGGCCTCGGATTATGAAGATATGACAACGGAGCAAATAAAGGCCAGTATCTACCATATCACCGCCGGTGTGGAGAAAATGACGGACATTATCAACGATCTCCTAATCTTAGCCGAAGTACGTAACAAAGATGTAGAACTTATCCCCCTGGATATGGAGGTAATTGTAACCGAGGCACTGAAGCGGCTGTCCACAAATATAGAGGAGTGTGGGGCCGAAATCATACTCCCGAAAAGGTGGCCCCTGGCAATGGGCCATCCAGTATGGGTCGAACAAGTATGGGTTAACTATTTGAGTAATGCCCTTAAATATGGTAAACGGGCAGTTGACCCAGCAACGGGTGCAAGACAAAAACCGGTCATCCAATTAGGCTATGATAGAGCTTCTCTATCCCAAACTGGGGAACTTAACAAGCCGCGAATGATATGTTTTTGGATAACTGACAATGGGCCGGGGATAGATGAAGAAAGTATAGCCCAATTATTTAAGCCGTTTATACGGCTACCCAATGGACAAGTTAAGGGGCATGGATTAGGATTATCCATAGTGAAACGCATTGTGCAAAAGCTTGGCGGCCAAGTGAGTGTTGAAAGTCAAATGGGACAGGGGAGCACCTTTAAGTTCACTTTGCCAACCGGACCGAAGCTTTAGGGTCAAATCCCAAGCTTAAAGATTTAAGATGACAGTTAATAGACAACAAACAAAACAGCATATCCTAATTGTTGATGATAAGCTCAGCAATCTGCGCTTGCTGACTAAGATATTAACCGAAGAAGGTTATACTATGCAAGGCGCAGTAACAGGACAAGAGGCACTGGAGATTGCAAGAGAAACGCCTCCAGACCTCATCCTGTTAGATATTATGATGCCGGATATGAACGGTTACCAAGTCTGCGAACTACTGAAAGAAAATCCCCAAACGCAGGATATACCGGTTATCTTTATCAGCGCCTTAGATCAAACGCAAGAAAAGATCAACGCCTTTGCATTGGGCGGGGTGGATTATATTACCAAGCCTTTTAAGTACAAAGAGGTCGTGGCACGGGTAAAGACCCATCTATCTATCAGAAACCTACAAAGACAGCTAGAAGCTGCTAACAAGGCATTAGAGGAGCATCTCGCCGAATTAAAAACACTGAACAGCGAACTAGCCGACCGCAATGAGGAATTAGACGCCTTTTCCCACACAGTGGCCCACGATTTAAAAAATCCCCTGAGCCTAATCGCCGGGTACGCGGGGCTATTACTTGAGGAATACGCTTTTATGGGCAGGGATGAGATACTCCAAAGCGCGCAAAATATATACCGGGGTATCGAGAAGATGACAAACATTATCAATAATTTATTACTGCTGGCCGGGACACGAAAAGCTGATGTGGTGGCCCAACCGTTGACCAATATGGGGATGATTGTTATGGAGGCACTGCACCGGTTGGACCATATGCTCAGTACACGCGAGGTGCAATTAGATATTCCCGAAGCATGGCCCACAGCGTGGGGCTATGCGGCATGGGTTGAGGAAATCTGGACTAATTACATCAGCAATGCCATTAAATATGGTGGGGACCCCCCCCATGTCAAACTAGGAGCGACCGAACAGGATAACGGATTCATACGTTTTTGGGTGCAAGATAACGGGTCGGGAATACCCCAAGAGAAACTAGGCCGGCTATTTGTCCCGTTTGAACGTCTGGACCAAGCCCGCATCAAAGGACACGGACTGGGACTTTCAATTGTACAGCGCATCGCCCACAAGTTAGGAGGGGAAGCCGGTGTAGAAAGCGAAGTCGGGAAAGGCAGCTTATTCTACTTTACATTGCCCAGGGAAAACCCAACAGGAGAACACGAATGAGCTTACCAAAACCCACACAAGCAGATCAAGCACCAGATACTGCCCCTTTCACGGCCGTAACAGATGCAGCGCAAAATAAGACTAAAGCAGAACTTATCGAAGAACTTACTTTAATGCGCCAACAGATCGCCAAACTACAGGCGGCTGAGGAACACCACCTACAAGTTGAAAAGGCATTATTAGCAAGTCAGGAACGCTTTACCCGGATGGCACAACAGATACAGGACGGGATTATCATTATAGAGAATGGCAAGGTTGTCTACGTCAACGACCGGGCCAGTGAAATCTTCGGCTACTCCAAAGAAGAACTCAAAGACTTGTCCCGCATAGAAATCGCGGACCCCGATGAGGAGGAGCGTTTAATCAAAATCTTTAGAGATGCGGCCAACGGTAAAGATATGCCCGAGGCCTTAGAGTTTTGGATAGTACATAAGGATGGGACACAGCGCTGTATTCATAGCCGCCATTCAATCAATACTAAAGATAATAAGATTATCGGACGCTATGTGATTATTACGGATGTCACCGAGCGACGGTGGACAGAGGAGATGTTAGAACGGCGTAACCGCGAATTGGAATCCCTTAACCGCGCCAGCCAGACACTTATTTCCACACTGGACCTAGATGAGGTTTTAATTAATGTTCTGGAAGAAGTACGCTGGCTGCTCAATGTCGTTGCCAGCTCTATCTGGCTCCAAGACCCAGATACCGGGGAATTGGTCTGTCGCCAGGCAACTGGGCCGGAAAGCGATAAAGTGCGTGGGTGGCGGGTGGAACCAGGCCAGGGGTTTGTGGGACTAGCCGCCATTGAAGGACAGAGCCTGATTATCTCCGATACGCATGCTGATGGACGCCATTTCAAAGGGGTAGACCAAAAAACCGGCTTAAACCTCCGTTCCATTCTCAGTGTCCCACTAAGGGCAAAAGAGGGCGTGATCGGTGTATTGCAAGTAGTGGATACAAAGGCCAACCGCTTCCAACCTACAGATATGACGTTGTTGGAACCATTGGCGACAACTGCTGCGATGGTTATTGAAAATGCCCAACTCTATACCCAGGTACGCCAGGAGGCCGAGACCAACAGGGCACTACTCAACGAAGTCAATCACCGGGTGAAGAACAATCTGACCTCGATTATGGGCATCATTGAGTTAGAGATGCAACATCCCCATAAGGATTTGGCCGATTACCAGGCCACGCTGCAAGACTTACAAAGCCGTATACGGGGGCTGGCTACAGTCCATAATCTGTTATCGGCCACACAGTGGCAACCCCTGGATATGGACAAACTGATCCTTGAAGTCATCCACGCGGCTTTGAGTGGTTCACCCATACGCCAGAATATCGAGGTCAATGTCACAGACCTGGAACAGCCGATTCTACTGGGGCCAAAGCACGCCACGGCCCTGGCCTTGATTATCAACGAACTTACGACTAACAGTATCAAACATGCTTTCCCAGAACGGGAGGCCGGTCAGATCACTGTAGACATCACCATACAACCTCGCGAAGATGTAATCCATATCACATTCCGGGATAATGGGGGGGGCTGGCCGGAGAATGTATTGGCAGGTAAAGGGGATAATGTGGGATTGCGCCTGGTACGTATGACACTGCGCAGCCCGATGCGGGGCACACTGGAATTATATAATGATGATGGGGCCGTAATCACACTGACATTTAAACACCGCCTGGATTAAGGGGGCATACTCAATTAAAACTATGAAAACCGGAAAAAAATCCCACAAAGATAAACTCATCAAGAGACTGCGCTACCTGTGGACTTTTGAGCTATTCGATAGTTTCTTTATCCCGTTATGTATACTCTCCATCGCCCGCACATTCGGGCAAACAATAGGAGTATATACCATTTACAGTCTGATTATATTATCTGTGATACTGTGGCAGGGGACGGCTTATTGGTTGCTAAAGTTAAGAGCGGTTAAGACAAATAGCCCGGTTAAAGATAAACATTTGCGCTGGTTTGCAATCTTCAAATACAGCAATTGGGGCTTACTCGCTATGCTGCCCCTTATTTTGTGGATAGCATATAGACCTTATGGACGGTTGGTGATAGGCTTCGATCTTATCGTTGGCTCATTACTGTACATTATGGACATTTTGGAGCAGGTGAATTATTACTATTACCAGTTGATGTATGATTGCCCGGCGGATTGGCGCTACCTGGCGACTTATAAACGGCTAAAGAAATCCAATTTGAGCCGGGCATTGGCGAAGAAAACGTCATCCTGAGCCTTCATATGCTCGTCTTGGACTGCCAAGTCCAAGACATATTAAGCTATCTCGTTAACCGTCCGTGAAATCCGTGCCCTCTGATTAATCCGTGGTTCAGACCCTTGTCAGAATCACGGATTGCCAC
>JAFGKB010000084.1 GCA_016928755.1 Anaerolineae bacterium
CTCCCCGGCAGCTATCACTTCCCAGGCTTCCTGGCCATCCGTAGCCAAACGGACCCGATAACCGGCAGCTTCAAGGATGTTCTTTTCCAGGGTCCGGGTTGTGATGGAATCATCCACAATAAGAATATGCGGGCTGACCCTGATGGAAGATTGTGAGCTAGCCTCTGGAGTCACGTCTGTCTCCTTATTACGCCGCACAGGTTCGGTGACAACTTGCTGCTTGGCCCGCAGAGCCATCTTAATCAGATCGGAGACATTCAAGATCAATACAATTTGACCATCTCCCATAATCGTAGCCCCGGCAATACCGGCAACTCGTGACAGTTGATTACCCAGACGCTTGATAACTATCTCCTGCTCACCGACCAAGGAATCAACCACAAAAGCCATACGGCGTTCAGCAGAAGCAAGTACAATCACCGCTAGTGAACCGGTTTCAGGCGGCTCCCCTTCCGGCGGTTGCAATTCCAGTATATTGCTCATCCTGGTTAGAGGAATTGTCTGTTCATTATAGACAATGGTATCAAAACCGCCCAGTTTGGTGATGCTATCCCAGCCAATCTCCATAATACGCTCAATATTATTCAAAGGTACAGCGAATCGCTCACCGGCGACCTGTATTAACAACCCATGAGAGCTGCTCAACGTCAATGGAATTTTCAGAATAAACTTCACCCCTGCGCCGGGTTGGCTGTCCACGTCAATACGACCTTGCAACGCATCTATATTACGCCGTACAATATCAAGGCCCACGCCCCGCCCAGAAATGTCTGTGACGCGCTCACTGGTAGAGATACCTTCATTAAAGATCATAGCCTTTAGATCGGCATCACTCATTATTTGAATAGCGGGGTTATGGCGTATAACGGCCTGACGGATAGCACTAAAGTCAAGGCCACTACCATCATCGGCAACCGTAATCACAATATCATTGGCTAACTGCTCCGCCTGGAGGCTTATGGTGCCACGCCGAGGTTTACCCTTTGACTCACGTTGCTCAGGAGTCTCCAATCCGTGGTCCACGGCGTTACGCAGAAGATGAATTAAGGGGTCCTTAATCTGTTCCAACACACGCTTATCAAGTTCGGTCTCCCCCCCAATAATGCGTAAAATCGCCTCTTTCCCCGACCTCTGTGCCAAGTCCCGCACCATACGGCCAAAAGTCGCCGTAATTGTATTCAGCGGCAACATACGGACCCGTTTGATCTCTTCTTCAAGCTCATCAATGACAAGACTCATATGCATAGTATCATTGGCGTATTCACGGGCCAGCCCACTTACATAAACATTCATATCACGCAGTTGTTCCTGACTAGACCCCAAATACTCCACCAAACGGTCTATATCATTCTCATGAGCAGCTAAGCCACGGCCATTATGGCGCACGACCTGACTATAAGCCCCACGAACGGCCAGCCAATCTTTCTGCCATAGGGCCATAGATTGTTCCAACTGTCGCAGTTCGATAAGTCGCTGCTCGGCTCGAATTTTAGCCACCATCAACTCACTGAGTTGGCCCATCAGGCTGTCCAGCTTACTCACACGGATACGGATCGTCTCCTCAAGCGCAGGATTTCCAGGGATTACAAGGTGACCAGATTCGCTGTGCTCGTCCTCTTTCTTAGCCGGCGCCACTTCGGGAAGCGGGTCGGGAGATGGAACGTCCGGGCCAGACTGCTCCGGCCCGGCTGTAGTCTGTGGGCTAACCGGTTGAGATGCTGCAACTGCCGCAGAGGTTGACTTAGTCGAGAACTTCTGAAGCTCTAGTAAAACCTGTAACGCTTCGGATGGCGGTGTAATTGAGCCTCCTTCATAAGCGGCTTGGACAACCTGGATCACATCTAACGCCCGGTAACAGGTATTAAATAACTCGGCAGAGAGTTCCATACTATCCTGACGCATGGCATCCAGGATATCTTCCAGGGTATGGGCCAACTGTTCGATGGTTGTTGTGCCCACAGAACGAGCGGCCCCTTTAAGACTATGAGCAGCACGGAAGACATTATTCAGGACGGCCTGACGCTCGTCATCAGAAACGGTCTGCTGTTCTAAGGCTAACAAACCATCGGTCATCGTCTGAATATGCTCTTTTAGCTCTGCTCGAAAACTATTGAGCAGTCGTTCTCTAACACTGGCACTGATAGACATAATGTGCTCCTCTTACCCACTACCCTAGGTTGTTTACGACTTACCGTTTAACTTGTACTGCTTGACTGTATTATTAAGCTTATTCGCGAGCTGATTCAAGTCTTGCGCCGACTTCTCAGCCTGTCGCGTGCTGGCCATACTTTGTACCATAGCCTGGTTAATATTTTGCATCGCCATCGCAATTTGCTCGACGCCCGATGACTGTTGTTGACCACCGGCTACGACCTGGGCCGCGATCTGGGCGGACTCAGTGATTACAGAAGAGAGTTGCTCGATAGCTTCACGAGTCTGAGAGGCTCTAGTTACACCATCATCAACAACTTTAGAACCCTCCTCGGTTACCATCACCGAAGCGTTAATCGCGTTCTGAATATCGGTGAGAATAGCGCGGACTTGTGCTGTGGCCTGTTTGGACTGTTCCGCCAGATTGCGGACTTCCATTGCTACCACAGCAAAGCCTTTACCATGTTCGCCGGCCCGGGCCGCCTCTACAGAGGCATTAAGGGCCAACATATTGGATTGGGAGGCAATATCGTTAACGGTCGCCGTGATCTCACCAATCTGTTGGGTCTGGTCAGAGAGGGCTAAGATGTTCTCCGCAATACCCTCAACCTGTTCCTTAATACGGTTCATACTTCCCATCGTCTCATCAACAGCCATACGACCGGAGCGGGAAACCTGAACAGTACGCTGTGAGGAGTCGGCAACCTCTTGGGCGCGCATTACAGCTTGCTCAGAAATAGTCCGTACCTCATCTACTGTCGTTGTCGCCTGTGTAATCGCGGCGGATTGCTCACTCGCCCCAGAAGCCTGCTGCGTCGTAGCCGCGAGGATTTGAGCAGATGCGGCGGCCAGTTCATTAGATGCCAGTTGGATATTGGTCAACATCTCTCGCAAACTCGCGCTCAGTGCATTGAGGTTATTTTTGAACACACCGAAGTCACCCTGGTAATCCGTCGTAATAGGATGGGGAATCTCGCCTTGGACAATCTGGTTAACGTACTCAGCCGCTACATTCAACGGCCCGATAACGGCATCCATAGTACTATTCACGCCCTGGATAATCGTACGGAATTCGCCGTTATGGTGCGAGACGTCTGCGCGGGTGGATAACTGGCCCTTTGTCGCCGCATCGGTGAGCATTTGGGCATCCTTAATCAACGCGCCCACAGCATCTTTTACCTGACCTAGGCTATCGTTAATCCGTAAGAAGTTACTATGAACGGCTTGTGTGTAAGTATCGGCATCAGCGATATTGAGGGCAAAGGATAAGTCACCTTGTGCCAATTGACTCAGTCTACTGGCGAGCCGGTCAACCTCCGCATCCTGGTAGTCACTAACCCGGGTCTTATCCGTTATATCCTGGATCATCTCAATATGGCCTATTTGTTCACCCTGAGTGCTCAGGATATAGGCGGTATCAACCTGGAAGTTCTTGCCCTGTTGGGCGAAGAAGGTCTGCAATTCACCGTGACGTAGACGGGCGATACCACAATCTTTGGTCTTGCAAATATCGGCGTTCCAGTTGCTGCACTGTAGACCCAAGATGTTCTCACGCTTAAGCCCGGTAAGTTTTTCCACAGCACGATTAATAAAGGTCCAGTTCATATCCAAATCGGTGACAGACAATGGCCAGGGTAGAGAGTCAAGAATCTGCTGATACCAGAAGACCTTATTTACAACTATATCCATAGTATGATTCACACCCTGGATAATCTTACGGAAGTCACCCTGGTGACGCTCAACATCCGCACGGGTAGTGAACCTCTCGGCGGCGGCAGCGTCACTTAACATATTGGCATCTACAACCAAAGCGTTTACGGCAGAGATACACATGTTGAGATTATTCTTAATCTCATTAAAATCACCATAGTATTCATCGGTGATTATCTCTGGAATATCACCATTACCAATACGTTCCACATACTCAGCGGCCACATTCAACGGCCCGATAAGAGCATCTAACGTATTATTCACCCCTTGGACAATCTGGGCATAGCCACCCTGGAACTTAGCCGCATCACCACGGGCATCCCATTGCCCCCGGACCGCAGACGCGGTTAATATATTAGTCTCATCAATCAGGCTATTTAACACTGCAATACATACGTTCAGGTTGTTCTTGATTTCGTTGAAGTCGCCGTAGTACTCATCAGTAATAGGATCAGGGATATCGCCATTACTAATACGCTCAATATACTCAGCCGCCATATTCAATGGCCCGATCACGGCATCCAAAGTATCGTTAAACCCTTGGATGATAGTATGGTAAGCACCCTCAAATTGGCTGGCGTCCGCCCGTGCATCTAACTGCCCGGCAACAGTAGCTTGAATAAGAGAACCTACCCCCGCGACCATGCCGCCAACGCTTTGCTGCATTGATAAGAGAGCATTGCCCATCAGATCAGTTTCACCCCGTGGTTTGGCAGACACTGATAAATCACCCGCAGCCATAAGCTGCATCGTGGCAGCGCCATTCTTGAAATAGTCAATCAGATCACTAAAGGCTTGTCCTATCTGCCCCAGTTCATCTTTACGTTGCCTAATCTGGACAATACTGCTCCAATCCATCCCGCTTAACTCGGCATCACCGACAGAGAGGAACTTCGCTCCTTGTGTGATTACCTGGAGGGGATTAGCGATAGAATTCGCGAAGACCAAGGCCAGTACGGCTACCACAAAGGCGATAAAGACACCGATAATTAACAATATCTGAATTAACTCATTAACCGGTTCTCGTACCTCACCTTGGTTAATCTTGCTGACAATGCCCCAATTTAGCCCGCGAATCTCAAGCGGACTATAAGCAACCAGGACCTCTGCCCCGGTACTATCTTTTGTTACCTCCTGGTTAGAATTGCCGGCTAAGGCGTCATCAATATAGGGGGTAGTAAACTCATAGCCTACCACGTATTGGCCGTCTCCCATAGTGACCAAGTCACTGCGGAAAGCCGTAACACCGTTATGTCTGCCCACTAAGTAGGACTCGCCGGTATCACCCATACCGGTACGTTCTTGTATAATTGCGTCAATATGTTCGTAAGGCAGTTGGAGGGCAACAACAAACTCAACTACTCCATTTTCAATCAGAGGTCGCGCAATAAAAGAGGCCTGGGCGCCGCCACTAGGGGCATAAGCGTCATAATCAGCGATGCCAAATTGTTGGGATTCCAACACCTCACCCACCAACCGCCCCAGATTGGTGTTACTATATTCACCTTTCAGAATATTGGTCTCATAATCAGCTTCACGTTGAACAGTGTAAAAGACATAGCCGGTGGCGTCGATGAGGAAGAGATCGTGATAACCATATTCATTAATGTAGTTAGTGAAGAAGTCTGTTGTTTCCCCCTCGAACGTAGGGGCGATAACTTCCTCCAGGGCAATGGTGGTAAACATAGCCCAATTCAAACCGGGGATATTGAGCGGCTGGTAAGCGGTTAGTTCCAAATCACCGTTGACACCAACTTTAGTCTCCAAACCCGATTCCCCGGTCAGTCCTTTATCTACATAGCCACCCGACCGCACGTCCCCCATCTTTCCAGTCTTAACGACCCTGTCACTACGGTAGCTAGAGATAGCTCCTACTTTACCCACAATATAAGTCTCACCGGTATCCCCAAGCCCGGTACGGTCCTGGGTGATAGTGTTGATATGGCCAAGAGGTAGACGCATAGCAATGTAACCCTGGACAGTTCCGGTTATATCGCGCATCTGGGTCATCATAAAGGCCGCCGGAGTGCCGCCCGCAGGGGCATAGGCAGCAAAGTCACCGATTGCAACATCACCGGCAGCCATAGATTGGGCCGCTTGGAAAGCAATACCCAGACTGGTATCGGCCAATTCACTATTGGGGATGACCATACCTAAATCGGATTCTTGTTTAGCCGTATAAACGATATCCCCATCAGTATGAATTAAGAGTAAATCTTCCCAGCCTTTATCTTGTACAATAGCCTGCAGTCGTGGCGCATACTTACGCGATACAGCACGCCATTCCGCAGTATCCACACTATCCCCGGCGGATTCGAAGGCCGCGTTGAATTCCAACATAGCCTCTTGCAAGTTAGGGTCATTACGAAATGATAACAACTCACCGCGTAAATTAGCAAAGTAATCCTCAAGACGCGCACGCTTGGAAGATTGAATAGCTGAGAGTTTAGACAACCCTTCTTGTTCCAAAGCCTTCACGGAATTCAGCAAGACCGCGATATCCCCTTCACGCTCGGAAAAATAGGTCTCAATCTGGCCCTTTTTTATTTCCTTCACGCTCACCATTTGATCAAATGCCTGCTGCTGCAAAGCTTGACCCGAACGCCAAATTCCGATTCCTGTCGCGGCGATAAGGGGCAGGATTCCTACGACCAGGAAAAGTCCTATCAATTTTGTCTTCATACGAATATTATTCAGAAACGACATTACAAACCTCCTCTAAGAGCACCCTTTAACAAGTTAATCCGGTATTTATTACAACTTAGGCTGTTATATGAAAAATCCCGATTTTCAAGTATCTTTCCCACTTCAATGAATTCCCACAACGCCCGGCTGTGACATAACCAGCGTCTCAAATCTATCTATAGCTGCAACGAGGGCACATAATAGCTCTTGCGTAGAAACCGGTTTCAGTGTGTATGCCAAAGCCCCGGCAGATTTAGCCTGATTAAGCAGGTCCTCGGTATAATCAGCGCGCAAAATCACGACGATAGGCACGGGATGGGTCTGGTTAATATGTTGTAGAAGAGCTAAATCATCCGCGTAAGGCGGCTCTAAATCCATAATAATCGCCCCCGGTTGTAACACCCGCACCATCCGCAGTGCGTTATGTTCATTAGCCGCAATGCCAACAACCTGGAACTCCAGCTTTTCCACAGCCCAACGCACCATTTTTTCCATTAAGGCGTTACGTTCTACTATAAGTACCCGGCTATAATCAGACATACCCAACCCCTATCACACTCTTTGGAATATCTGCCCGGCATGTGTCACACGCCGGAAAAGTGATTTAACTTCAGATGGCAAATTCTGCGTCTGTTCCATGACAAGGTATCCACCTTCAGCCAAGGCAGCATGGAACATCTCAATGACCTTGACCCGTGCTTCGGGTTGCAAATGCAACAGGACATTTTTACATACAATCAAACCCAATTCCTTCCTGACGGGCTGTAATGACAACAGGTCATGACGTTGGTAATATATGGCTTTACGTAATTCCTGGTTAACCTGAAAATATGTCCCACCACCGTTTGATCCTGGATATGGGTCAAAGTATTTATCGAGCAATTCCGACGGAATTCGTTTAATGCGATTTTCAGGGTATACGCCACGGTCGATAATGGTGCCGAATTCACCGCTTTCATCAATATCAGAAGCGTAAATGCGTACATTGCGAAACATAAAGGTCCCCATATTCTCGCGCAGTGTTATGGCAAGTGAGTAGGGTTCCGGCCCCATCGCACAGCCCGCATCCCAGATATTGATATACATATGCCGCTTAAGGTCCGGTACGATGTGCCGGGCGATTAAGTCCAATGTATATTTATCTCTAAAGAAATAGGTGAATGCCATTGTTTAATTAATCTCTTCGTGAATCACTAAATGCTTATCGGCCAATAAGGCTTCTAAGTCTAAAACTATCAAAAGTTTCGAGTCATCTCGGTGCACATCAGAAGCTGCCCGCTCTAACCGGGTATTATTTTGAGAGGGATGAAAATGTACGATGCCCTGCACATAAGCTCTTGGGATACCTCGTACAGCGTCTTTAGCCTCCTGGATCTCGGCAACGGGCAAGGATTCAACATTTAAGACTTGGTCAGTTAATAAGGCTAAACTCATCGCTTCAGTTTCAACTAATACCAGGTAGGACTGTACCGGCACAAAACTTGTGTTTTTGTGCAGACCAAGGAAACGCTGTAAATCAAAAACTGAAAGGACACGCCCCCGTTCATTAGTCACACCCCGAATCCAGGCCGGAACTCGGGGGACACGGGTAATATGGGAAACGGGCCGGATTCGGAACACATACTGGGCATCAATCCCATATAGCTCATCTCCCAAACGCATAATGACTAAATCTATTTGCGCGCCCTTAATGTCCTGCTCAGGAACCTGGGCAAATTGCGCCGCACGCTGTTCCCAAATTTTCTGCAATATCTCCGGTTCCAGAATGTCACCCATAGCGCCATCCGCAAATGCTGGCGCATTAAAACGTTCGTCAACTTTTGCCCAACTAAGTGTATATGTATCATCGGAAGTTTTATGGTTCATTCTACGCTCACCCTTTTAAACACCTTCACTCTGACGCAGCCCAATCACCCTAAAAAGGTTTAGGCCACCTTTACCCTTGACCTGGACAACACCCAAGGATTCACCATAACATTGAGAGCGCACTTGCTCCCAGGCGGACTTGCTCAGGTTAACGGCAGCAGGGACACCGTGGCTCTCGATGCGCTGTGCGGTATTCACGGTATTCCCCCAAATATCAAATAAGTACTGGCGTTGGCCTACTACACCGGCCATTACCGGGCCAATATGGATACCAACCCGCACTTGCCACTGAGCAGGAAGTTGGACAGATACCGGGAGCATATCGAGGCCACAACGCACACAGTTCATCACCGGACTCGGTATATCACTTAGCAACCCGCATGTAGCCAGGAAAGCATCGCCAGAAGTCTTAATCTTCTGCAATCCATACCGAACCGCAAGAGTCTCATAGGCCTCAGCAAGAAGCTGTAAATTGATAAAGACCTCTTCAGGTGAATGCTGGTCACAATAAGGGGTGAAACCCACAACATCGGCAAAGAGTACCGCGACGTTTTCATAAAGACGGGGTTTCACCATACCGGTAGTGTTTAGCTCATCCACGATTTCAGCAGGTAAAATCACATTTAAGAGTTCCTCGAAGCGGGTACGTTCCTGCTCAATCTGGTTCATATGTTGGTATTCAAGATCGCGCAACCGCTTCTTTTCCAAACAAGCGGTAACCCTGGCCCGTAAGAGTACTTCATTAAAGGGTTTGGGGAGATAATCCTCCGCCCCCATCTCAATGCAAGCCGCGATTTTATCGATATCATCCAGGGCCGAAATGATAATGACCGGTACATAGCATAATTCGGCATCGGCCTTAAGCTGTGTCAAAACCTGGTCACCGTTCAACTCCGGCATTTCCATATCCATGATTATAAGGTCCGGGTAGGTGTCTTTAGCAATCTCAATTCCCTTACGTCCATTAGAGGCCAGTAGGGTATTAAACCCCTGCTGGTCCAGAAGTATTTGCAGATACAGCGCCTGGGTAGGGCTGTCCTCCACGATCAAAATCGTGGGGCTTTTTTTAGGTTTCATTGAAATGGTTTCAAAGTCACCTGTTGACATCTCTGCTCCTGACGTTTTTTGAGATTTCTCTAAAGTAAGTAACATACTCATCACCGATGGGGTTGAGCGGCCATTTCTGATGCCTCGGCACGCCACTGTTGTAACTGCCGGGTAATAGCCTCCGACAAACGCCCGGCAGTGATGCCACCGGACCCAGGGATAATCTCATTTTCATCCCAACCACTAAGTAGACGTTTGGCATTATCTAAAGATTTTAACGCCTGGCGTAAGAGTCCCCGGCTATGATATAAATCAGCTAACCCATAATGGCCGCGTATCGAAGTCCGGTCCAAATAGACTACCTTTTTCATCGCCTCAATGGCATCCAGGATTTCTCCTCGGTGCTGCAATACCAGAGACAATGTATAATAAGGTTCTAAGGCGAGATTGTCGAGAGTGATGGCCTTGCGACACCACAACTCAGCCTCCCCCCAACAACCACTGTTAGCGTATGATTGGCATAACAGAGCCGCGGCCTCTATATGGTCAGGCTCCTGGTCCACAATATCCAAAAGAACATGTTGCGCCTTATCGACATATCCGTAGTCCATAAGTTCTCGTGCATGCTCAATCAAGTTTAGGTCAGAACTACCCTGCTGCTGAGCTTTGTCCTCCCATTGAACAGCAGCCAGAGGCGAGACTTTTTGATCGACCAGTTGTCCATCTGATGGGTCTTGGGGAATGCGCAATGAAGGGACACCGACCGAAGTAGTCACTGCCGGCAGCCAATCCCATTCCTCTGGAAGTACTGTAGGTTGCCCCGTTCGCTGGTAAAGGATAGCATTAGGATAACTTTGAGCCTGAAATTGACGATACGTGGTCAGTGAATGTTCAGAATGACCAACAACTAACCAGCCATTATCTACTAAGGAATCATAGAAACGTCCGACCACCTGACGAGTTACAGAGGTGGAGAAGTAAATCGTCACATTGCGACACATGACCAAGTCCATAAAGGTAGTATTCGTCCCGAAAGAAGGATAGTGGTCTTCGGCCAGGTTGAGTTGGGAGAACGTGACCATCCGTTGAACTTCAGAGTTTAATTGGTAGCGTTTGCCAATCTGGCTGAAATACTTCGCGCACCACGATTTAGCACGGGTCTCACGAAAAGCCCAGTCACTGTAAACCCCTTTACGTGCCCGGTCTAAGGCTTCTGTGTTGATGTCCGTCCCCAGGATGGTAATGGCCCAATCCTCAATGTCCGGCAGTAACTCACGGAGCATAATGGCGATGGAGTAAGGCTCCTGACCGCTAGAGCAACCGGCACTCCAGATGCGCAGTGTCCGCAAAGGACGCCGTCG
The DNA here is from genome assembly GCA_016928755.1 of Anaerolineae bacterium. Classification (GTDB taxonomy): domain Bacteria; phylum Chloroflexota; class Anaerolineae; order B4-G1; family SLSP01; genus JAFGKB01. The sequence goes on from JAFGKB010000084.1 coordinate 10,821, forward strand.
CTCAATGATTTCAGGGAGCACATATTTGTAAAGAGCATCAAACTGTCCCGCATTGCGGAAGAAGTGACTCTCCCCGATGGTCAGAGCATTAACAAGCCGTTGCAAATGGACTGCGCCCCCATCGGGGTCGAGTAGGAGACGATAGTAATCGGCTAAATCCCGGCATGTGGATGCGGCAAAGGCTTGTAAGACGCCTTGCTCTAAATCGGTGCGTCGTTTCTCAGGGAAGCACAAGCCGAATAAGTCACTGACTAAACGACTGAAACGGAGATAATCACCATATCCAAAAGCGGGAACGTTTTTTGATTCTGCCATACTACGAACTCTCTCCACCGAATTAAGTGTTAGTTTTAGCCAACAACCGGCTCTTCAACAAGAGACAGTTGCTTAACAGCCTCTTTTCCATTGTCAGTCCCATTACCATTATCAAATTGTAAGTCGAACGAACTCACGACTTCACCTAAAGCTTGTACTTGGCCCACAGAAAATAAATGCTGGATATTCAACAATAACTTTGACTCAGAATCCAACTGGATTAGGCCCTCAAGGATAGGAATCTGACCTAGCCCATCCGGCAAGATCTCAGCTAAGGGCGCTATCTTCTGCGCCGGAATTGAGGCAATATCCGTGACTTCATCAACAATTAACCCGATAACACGGTTATCAATACGTAACAAGACGATAGGCGTATGCAGTTGTAAAGTAGCTTCCGGAAATCCCAGGTAACGGCGCATATTAATGACCGGAACCGCATTACCCCGGAAGTTCATTATTCCTTCAATGGCCTGATGGGCCTGGGGTAAGGGCAGCAAAGCAACCATCGGAATAATCTGCACTACAGATTGTAGTGGTAGTGCATATGTCTTCTGGTTCAGCCGAAAAGAAACAATATTATAGACCTCGGCATCGGTATTAGGTCTCATGATGTTGTCTTCCATAACCCCTAACTCCTTTTTTACGACGCTACCACCGGCAAGCATACTCGGAAGAGGCTGCCTTGGTTAAGTTGACTCTCGACTTCAATTGTCCCCTGGTGCAATGTGATAATTTCTTTGACAATTGCTAATCCCAAGCCGCTGCCATTTGAGGTAGCCCATGTATCATGATAAAAACGCTCAAAAAGATACGGCAATTCATCCTCTGAAATACCTACTCCGGTATCTTTGACTTCCAAACAGGCTCTTTGGTGAGTATGATTAATGCTGGTCGTGATATCTATATGGCCCGTATGGGTGTATTTAATAGCATTTTGCACCAGGTTAGTGATGGCCTGTATGATCTGGGATTGGACAGCCCGTATAGGAAGTGGGCAATCCACGGGTTCAAATAATAATTCCAGGTCATGCGATTGCGCCATATGCTGGTAGGCATTCACAACTTGGGCCACCAGGAAATTCAAATCCATCTCGACGAATTTAAGTGGTTTATTTGAAAACTGCAGATGGGATAACGTCGCAGTTCCCTCAAGTAACTGTTTCATCTGTTGAGTTGCTTGTTTAAGGTGCGAAAGATAATAAAGGCGTTTTTTGCCAGAACTGCGTTCCAATAACTGCAAGTTAAGCTCCAAGCTGGTAAGTGGATGACGAAATTGATACGTAAGGTTAGTAATAAATTTAGCTTCAGCACAACGCTGAATTGTGTGCCAGTGTTTATCTAAACCAGAGCGCACACAATCCCGTAGTTGTTGCGGGGAACATGGCTTAAGCAAATAGTCATAGGCTCCCTGGCGTAACGCTACTAACGCGGTCTCTAAGGAACCGTATCCGGTTAACACAATAGAGACTGTGCACGGTGATTCTGAGCGTAATGCACGCAAAACATCTAAGCCTCCGACACCAGGCATTTTTAAGTCCAAAATAGCAACGTCGAACTTCTGTGAAGGTAAAAGTTCTAATGCCGCTGCACCATTAGAGACAGACATTACGTGGTAATCACTGGAAAGGAGTGTCTCTTCGACAAAGTACCGGACTCCCGGTTCATCATCTACAACTAAAACCCGCGCCGCCACCACAACCTCCCGTCCTTTCACTAACGATTTTACCCATAGCTATATTGTAAGGTAAAAGAGGCTTTAGCGGTGTCACAGTTTTATAACGGCTTTATAACATTGCTCGTTGTGGACTTGGCAGTCCACAACGAGCAACAACTGTGGGACAGATGCACATGGCCCAACGCCCCCGTCATCCTGAGCTTGTCGAAAGGTCTAGATGCCTCGGCTGCGC
>JAFGKB010000085.1 GCA_016928755.1 Anaerolineae bacterium
CATTAGGGCTATAACGTCGGTAGATGATTTCTCCCTGACGGATTTCGGCATTATCAGGAAGTAAACGCACAATACCCAATCCGGCAGTAGTCTTCCCCGAACCACTCTCACCAATCAGAGCCACGGCCTCTCCTCGGTAGACATCAAAAGAAATATTACGTCCGGCCTGCACCCAACCACGGGTGGCTTGGTAAGCTATTTCGAGATTACGAACAGATAAAGTCGGTTGATTTTGTATTGCTGTCTGATTCATAGTTGCGTCCATCTCTTATACTCCTGCCCGCAGACGGGGATTGAAGATTTCTTCCAATGAGCGGGAGAACATCACCAATGAAAGCTGGAAGAGAATAATCGCCCCCATAGGAGCCAGAAGGCTGGCCGCAGCATTGGGATTGTAGATTGCATTCTTGGCATAGGCGAGACTGAACATCACACCCCAGTTATTGCCAAAAGGCACTACACCCAAGAAGACCAACCCTGTTTGTGAATAGATTGCCGATGTCATCGCGGAAATCAAGGCAATCATAATGTAGTTCATCATATTGGGTAACATCTCACGGAGAATAATATGGCCCGCACCTAGGTCTAGCAACTGGGCCGCCTCAACGTACTCACGTTTTTTCAACGAGAGTACCTGGGAGCGAATCTGCCGCGCCAATCCCGGCCAGCCAAATACAGACAGGAAAACTGCCAACATCCACACATTTTCCAACTCTACCAATGTAGCGACAACCACCAACAAGAGGAAACGGGGAATAGTCAACCAAATATCAGTGATGGTCATCAAGAAGCTATCCACAGCACCACCGAAAAACGCGCTCACCGCTCCGACGGTGACAGCAACAAAGGTGGTCAAAACGCCGGCCAGGAAGGCAACGAGCAAGACATCTTTGCCCCCGTGGATGACCATAGTCAGATTATCGCGCCCCTGGAAATCTGTACCGAATGGGTGTTCTCGTGATGGCGGCTTATTGATGAGTTCGGGATGGGCACGGGTCTCAGGTGGAACAACTAACGGCCCAACAAATGATATGAGGGTTATGGCAAGTACCATAATCATGCCAAATAATCCGACTTTATTGCGGGCAATAAGCTTAAGCGTTTTAATAATCTCAACACCAAAGGATTTAAGCGATTTACCAAAAGTTGTCATTGCTTATTCCACCCCTCTCTGAATGCGGATACGCGGGTCAAGCCAACCATAGAGTAAATCGGCCAATGCGGTGGAGAGAATCACAGTGATCGTCGTGACCAACAAGATACCTTGCATAACAGGATAATCACGTTTAGCCACAGCCTGACCCAGCAATAGCCCAACACCCTGATACACGAAAATCTGCTCAATCAGAATCGAACCCCCGACAACAAAGCCCAGGGATATCGCCAGACGGGTTACCAGGGGCAAACTGGCATTACGGCCAACGTAAGCGGTGATAATGCGCATATCAGTAAGCCCTCGCGCACGTGCAACAGTCACATAGTCTTCGCCCAAGGTGCTGCTGGTACTACTACGCATAGCCAACATCCACCCGCCTAACGTAGAAAAGACATAAACTGTACCCGGTACGGCATAGTGTTTAAATAAATCAGCGATGAATTCCCAGGTGAAACCCGGTTGGACACCTGGGGAAAGAGACCCCCGCATCAAGGTCAAGGGGACAACTTTCCAGATAACACCTAAGAACAATACCAAGATGATGGCGGTAAGGGTATTGGGAATCGAATCTATAGCCGCACTAAAGTTAGTGAGCAAATGGTCCAACCACGAGTTGCGCTTATAAGCCGCCAACATTCCCAAAAACATCCCCAGGACAAAACTGATAAGCAGCGATGTCCCCACACTAAATAAAGTCCAGGGAAGCCGGGCAAAAATAATATCGGCGACAGGTTTGCCCCGTGCTAATACATAAGAATCTCCAAGATCACCCTTAATCAGGTTCCCCATATAGTCAAAATACTGTTCACTTAAGGGGGCATCCAGGTCAATACGCATCAAGGCTGCGGCACGAGTACGCGCTTCTTCTTCGGAGAGGCCAGAATCCATCAATTGGATAATAAATATCTCTACGGGATTGCCCGGAAGCGCGCGGATGATGAAAAAGGTCAAAGTCACTACTACCCAGACAATAAATATTTTCTTGGCAATGGTACGCACCCAGAAGTTGCCCCAGATTTTTCCCAAAATGCCGGTTAAGGTAAGTGAGCTAGTAGCGGGACTGGTGCTGGTTTCCACACTCATAAATCCATCTCCTTCACAAATAAATCACGGTTAAAATCACGGATTACACAGATTCCACGGATTAGAGATTCGGTTTACAGCTACATCAATTGAAATAAAGTAAATAGGGAGCTCTCTGCTCCGCAAAATCCGCCAGGTAAGGGGTCCAGCTTGCTACAATATCACCGACACGCTGCCCCTGTTGTAATGACTTGCGTACCGCACTACTACCCAGCAAGCGATCAAAGTGTGACTCATGCCAAGCGAAATGCTCCGGATATAGCTCCCGGACCAGGTTGATTAAATGCAGGCCCATAGATACCGGTCGCAGTGCGTCCCGGTCAGTAATATGAAGTTGAATGCCATAACAGACAACAGCACCAAAAGCAGCTTCGGCGTTCTCCCCGTCTTCAAGCCGCTGCGCACCATAACGACCTGGGACAAATTGGGTAGGTCGGGCACGGACACCGGCTAAGTTCAATGCATTAAAGCGGTCCGCAAGTTCGTAGGCATCAACCCACGGCGCACCGGCAACCTGGAAAGGTGTCGCGGTACCACGTCCAGGGGAGATATTGGTACCTTCCAGGAAGCAAGTACCGGGATAGAGCATAGTTGCTGCCAAGTGCGGCATAGCAGGCGATGTGGGAACCCAGGAGCGACCGGTATCCGCGAACCAGTGCCTACGGTGCCAATCCTGCATCTGGATAACGGTTATTACTGCGCCTAACCTATGCTCAACATTCATATATATGGCCATTTCTCCCAATGTCATGCCGTGGCGGACAGGAACCGGGATAACACCGACAAATGATGTGAAGCGGCGTTCCACAGACGGGCCTTCAAGGGTTAAGCCATTAATGGGATTAGGGCGATCCAGGATTATTACGGGTTTATGTGCCTTTGCAGCCCCCTTGAGTACATAAAAAAGGGTACTCATATAAGTATAGAAACGCACTCCTACATCCTGCATATCAAAGACTAACACATCAACATCTGCGAGCATTCGGGAAGACGGCTCTTTATTAGCGCCATAGAGGCTGAATACCGGAAGACCGGTACGGGGGTCCACACCATCGGCTACAGCAGCCCCGTCGGCAGCACTGCCATCAAAGCCATGTTCTGGTCCAAAGAGAGCGGTTAGTTGCACCCCGGCAGCACGCAACGCAGCAACTATCCCGGTCATATCAGGCAGCACTGCGGCCGGATGGGTTACAAGACCCACACGCCAACCCTTAAGTAATTCTGCCTGCTCAGAAATTAAGACTTCAAGTCCAGTATGAAACATTTCTACTCCTTTAAATCAATTAAGTAATCATCAGAAAAAATAGTAGGAGAGTCATCTTAGGCTTGAACAATACTCAAAGTCGTGCGGAACTTATACCGGTCACTGCGATAAATAGACATAGTGTATTCAACCAGTATATCCTGGTCCGTATAGGTCAAACGCTCCATCTTTAAGACCGGAGCTGGTGAGACCAAAGAGAGTAAGTTCAACTCCTCTATATTAGCCAATCCAGCTTCAATAGTCTGTTCCGCACGGACCAAACGCAATCCATAATCACGACCGAGCACACGATACAAGGATTCTATGGCGAAATCATGTTCTAGGACACCTGGACACAAGGCATGGTAGAGATACGTTGTCTCAATAGCCAATGGGACATCATTAGCCAACCGCAGCCGGGAGAGCATAACTACTTCAGCATCCGGCGTGATTTGCAAAACCTCAGCTAAGCCGGGATCCGCCGCCAGTAATTCTGCCTTCAAGACATGGCTGGTAGGGACGCCACCCCGCTCAACCACATCCTGACTAAAGCCGGTCAAGGTCTTAAGTTGCTGGTTGATCTTAGGTTCGCTGACAAAGGTACCTTTACCAGGGCGTGCATAGACAGCGCCTTCATAAATCAATTCAGTAATCGCCTGGCGGACTGTAGTCCGGCTTACGTTATAACGCTCACATAGTTCCCGTTCTGAGGGTAATTGCTGGTGAGACTCGTATGTGCCCGTGCTAATTTGCGCCACAAGCGTATTCTTTAACTGAATATATAGTGGTGTAGGAGATTCGCGCTTTAAGTGCATAATGCTCCAATCAAGCAAGCTGGTATTAACTGGTAATTACCAGTTAATACCAGTATGTTAACGCAAGATTAACGAATTGTCAATAAGAGAAGAGGATAATATGACATACAACGCGGTTTCGAGTGACATATATCACATTATCACATACTACTCCGGCCCCGAGGACGGGGCCGGAGAGCAAGAGAAAATTTAGATAAACGTCCGCACCCATTCTGCTACTGCGGTTTGTGCCAGCCGATGATGGGATCGGAAGAGCGAGAGAAAGATTTAGATTTCACGCACGCCGATACCTGGTGTATGGGGAAGACGGAGCTGCGCGCCAGCATAGCGTATCCCCTGGAAACGGTCATTGGCGATAAGTAATGGGCCATCCAGATCTACAAAGTCACACAGCGGCGCAAGATGGGCAGCAGCAGTAACCCCGACAGAACTTTCAATCATGCAACTTAGCATCACCTGCATGCCCAAGGCATGGGCAACGGTGATGGCCCGGTAAGCCTCACGCAGACCACCGGTCTTCATAATCTTGATAACCACCCCCTCCACTGCACCGGCATGGGCAACCACATCCGCCGTGGTCTTGATGCTCTCATCAGCAAAGATAGGCACACCAAAATCCTGCTTTTTGAGCCAACGTAAGCCCTCAATATCCCCTACTGGCAGGGGCTGCTCAACTATTTCCAATTCATACCCGGCCAAGCGCGGTATCCGTTCAGCCGCTTCCTCCCGGGTCCATCCGGCATTGGCATCCACGCGGATTTTTGCAGAGGTGGCCTGACGAATGGCGGAC
>JAFGKB010000326.1 GCA_016928755.1 Anaerolineae bacterium
GTCTAATTTAAGTAGCTGGCAATTTACCTTATGTAAGAGGATATTAAGATGGAATCTATACGGGAGTTATTCAGGATCGGCACCGGCCCTTCCAGTAGCCACACAATGGGGCCGCGCAAGGCTGCGGAGCAGTTCCGCGAGCGTAATGAGCGTAATCACCAGGCTCATAGCTATCGGGTGACGTTATTTGGGAGTCTTGCCGCCACCGGCAGGGGGCACTTGACCGATGTGGCGATTACGGAGGCATTAGCGCCATTTGTAGTTGATATCGTATGGGTCCCTGAGCGGGAGTTGCCTTTGCATCCCAACGGTATGCAGTTTGAGTCCCTCGCGCCTTCGGGTGCGGTAATCGCGACATGGCAGGTCTACAGTGTCGGGGGTGGCAAGCTCCGGGAAGAGGGTGTGGTGGAGAGTACCGCCCCGGTTTACGATATGAGCACGATGGCCGATATACTGGAGTATTGTGAGTTCCGGGGACTAGCTTTATGGGAGTACGTCCAGCAGTGTGAAGGCCGGGAAATCTGGGATTTTCTGGGGGCGGTATGGGATACGATGTCCCAGGCTATAGAGAACGGCTTGCAAACCGAGGGCGTCTTGCCCGGTGGGTTAGGAGTTTCGCGCAAAGCCTGGACCTTTTACCGCCGGGCCAAGATGACCGGCCTACACTTTAAGCGTACCGAATTGCTCTCGGCGTATGCTCTGGCCTCTGCGGAGGAGAACGCCGGCGGTGGGTTAATTGTTACCGCGCCGACTTGTGGTTCCTGCGGGGTGTTGCCCGCAGTGTTGCGCTATGTACAAGAGATTCTTGGTTGCCATCAGGATGCTGTCTTGCGTGCTATGGCCACAGCCGGGTTGATTGGCAACCTGGTCAAACATAATGCTTCAATTTCTGGGGCGGAAGTTGGTTGCCAAGGGGAGATCGGCACCGCCTGTGCTATGGCCGCCGGTGCGGCTACCCAGTTGATGGGGGGAACCATTCGTCAGGTTGAATATGCAGCGGAGATGGGTCTGGAACACCACCTGGGGCTTACGTGTGATCCGGTGGCGGGGTTAGTGCAAATACCGTGTATTGAGCGCAATGCATTTGCCGCTACCCGCGCCCTTACCGGAGCAGATTACGCGCTTTTCTCTGATGGTTCTCATCGTATCCCCTTCGATGAGGTTGTGGCCGTGATGAAACAGACCGGGCATGACCTGCCCTCGCTCTACCGTGAAACTGCTTCTGGTGGCCTGGCTGCCGCTTACCAACACAGGCGTGAGGCCAAGGTTCCCTCCTCTAAGGGGAGTTGAGGGGGAGCGTTTTGTTATCAATAAACCTTGCCCGGTAACGTTTTATACTGGTGAATACGAACGCTATATTAGCCAGCGTAATATGATAAAATATGGACTCAGTACTTATTTGGGAGGTGATTATGTTTAAAGATATGAGCCATCATCCTGAGGTGCTGTGTACCTTAGTGCGCCACGCAGATTTTCAGTCTGAGTTTGTAACGCTGCGGCATGTTGATGTTTGGCTTCCCCCTGGTTATGTTAATAATAAACATGCCCGGTATCCGGTACTCTATATGCATGACGGGCAAAATCTATTTGACCCGACGATTTCATATGGGGGTGTTGATTGGGGCATAGATGAGGCTTTGATTCGCTTGATAGAGGAGAAACGGGTGCCAGAAATTATTGTGGTGGGTATGTGGAATACCGACCGGCGTTGGCGAGAGTATATGCCACAGAAGCCCTTGGATACACCCGCGGCAGCGATAATTAAGGCCCAGTTTATACAAGAACAAGGTGGTGACTTGTTCGCAGACCGTTATTTGCGTTTCATTGTGGAAGAGGTTAAGCCTTTTATTGATGCGACTTATAAGACTTTGCCACAACAGGAGAAAACTTTTGTGATGGGGTCTAGTATGGGCGGTTTGATATCTCTGTACGCTTTATGTGAGTACCCGCACGTCTTTGCCGGGGCCGGATGTATCTCCACCCATTGGCCGGCAGGGGATGGCATTGTGGTGGATTACCTGGCCGAGATGTTGCCAAAACCGGGTGCGCATAAACTCTATTTTGATTATGGGACCGAGACTTTGGATGCCCAATACGAAGGGTATCAGCAGCGCGTTGATGCCATTTTGCGAGAGGTTGGGTACCGGGAAGGCAGTAACTGGATTACCCGTAAATTTGTCGGGGCAGAGCATTCTGAGCGTTCCTGGCGTACACGGGTGCATATTCCCTTGGAGTTCTTGCTAGGTAGTTAGAATCAGTAGGGGCACTTGTCCCAGAATCATCTGTTTGTGGGGTGAAAGTGAGAGAGAGATGAAACGTATACTTTACATCTGTTTGATTTTATTGTTGGCTTTACCGGTGTCTGCTTGCCAGTCACGGGAAACAGATGTTACGCATTTTGATAATGTCTTGTTGCCGGAGAGTGAAACCGGCATATGGGAAGAGATTACACTGACATCTGCTGAAGAAGCCTGGCTCTCTGCTGGACATACAGTACATGTGTATGCCCATGACTGGCCTCCATTTATGGTAGTTGACGGGCAACAGGTTGAGGGGTTAGCTATGGATTACGTTGAGTTGATATTTAAACGTCATAACATCGCTTACCAATATATTGTAGACCCACAGATGTCCTGGCATGAGACTTTGGCCCATATGCAGAATCATGAGGTTGTGGATATGGTACCGACTATAAATCACACCTCGGAACGCGAGAGTTACATAAATTTTACCCAAGACTATCTGTTTTTCCCTTGGGTGGTTATAACCCGTGAAGATGCGGATTTTGTCAGTACACTGGATGATTTAAGAGGGAAAGTAGTTTCTGTGCCTTATGGATTTGTAATCCAGGACCTGATTGAGAAAAACTATCCAGAAATTAAACTTTTGCCGTTGAGTGATTCTGGCGAGGACATACTCCGGATGTTAGCTACCGGGCAGACCGATGCCCATATCGGTAATTTAGGTGTCGCCACTTATATTATTAAAGAAGAGGGTTTCACCAATCTCAAAATTGCTGCCCCTACCCCCTTTGAGGACCATGACCAGGCAATGGGGATTCGTGATGATTGGCCTGAACTGGCCGGTATTATTGATAAATCCCTGGCCGCTATGACCGTAGAACAGCATGCGGCAATTCGTAATCGTTGGTTAGCAGTACGGTATGAGCATGGTTTATCGAAACGTGATTTTTGGATACGTACTGCTCAAGTTGTCGGTGCTACATTTGCACTTCTATTAGCTGTGCTCTTTTGGAATAACCGTTTGCAAAAAGAAATCAAAGAGCGAACGAAGGAACTTGAAGAAGCCCAAGAATGTCTGGTCCGGCGTGAGAAGTTAGCCGTTTTAGGGCAGATGGCCGGCAGTGTGGGGCATGAACTGCGTAATCCATTAGGTGTGATTTCAAATGCCGTGTATTTTATGCGCAGTGTATTAACCGCTATGCCGGAGAGCGATGTGCTGCTGGAGTATTTAGGAATTATTGAAGAGGAAGAGCAGAAATCTGAAAGGATTGTCTCCGATTTGCTTGACTTTGCCCGTGTTAAAACTGCGTATAGAAGTCCGGTCGCGATTAAAGAATTAGTCCAGCATATAGTAGGTACTTGTTCAATACCGGATAGTATTACAGTCGATATACAGGTAGCCGATGATATTCCAGATGTTTTTATGGATTACCAACAGATTGAGCAGGTCTTAAACAATCTAATGGCTAATGCCATCCAGGCAATGCCAGAGGGGGGACAATTAAGCATGGGTGCTGCTGTTGTTGATCATTGCATAGCCTTGTCTATCACTGATACTGGTTATGGCATTCCCCCGGAAAATATGGAAAAGATATTTGAGCCGTTATTTACAACTAAAGCCCAGGGTATAGGGTTAGGGTTGCCGATCTCCAAGAATTTGGTAGAGGCTAACGGCGGTTTTATTGAGGTTCAGAGTGTGCCAGGGGAGGGCGCAACCTTTACAATTATGTTGCCGTTTGGAGAAGAAATGTGTGATGCTTGAAGGCCCATCCAGTTTTCGTACCTCTGTTGCTCTTGACAATGAGTATACCGAGTGGTATACTGTCCTCAGTTAAGGGATAACAACAGGTTAATGATGGATAATCGTTCTAAGATACTGTCTTGTGCTTTACAACTATTTGCTGCTCGTGGGTATGATGCCGTCGGTGTTCAGGAGATCGCGGAGGCGGCAGGCATTACAAAACCCACTCTTTACCATTACTTCGGCAGCAAATACGGATTGCTCCAATCGCTCTTACAGGAGCAATTCACGGAATTGCAAAATGTGTTACTAAAGGTTACTGTTTATCATGGTGACTTGCCCCTGACTTTAACACGGGTCACCCAAGCCCTTTTTGACTATGCCGCTACGCACCGGCGTTTTTACCGGATGCAACTGTCGATGTGGTTTGCCCCGCCGGATAGTGAGAGTCTGAAAGCCATTTCCGAGGTCAATGGAGACCAACAGCAAATCTTGGAGCAGTTGTTTATCCAGGCAGCGCAGGATCACGGCAATATGCGGGGCCGTCACCGGGCTTATGCGACCACTTTTCTGGGGATGATTAACACATATATTGGTCTGGCTTTGAATAACCATCTGGCTTTGGATGATGAACTGGTTTATAAGGCGGTTCACCAGTTTATGTACGGCATCTTCTCGTAATTTTTTTATCGTTTTAGTATACCGTTCGGTATACACTAATTCTTTAGTGAAAGACTTTGTTTTTTAGAATACGGAGGTTTGAAGATATGAAACACTGGGCTTATGATGCAGTTTTTTACCATATTTACCCGTTGGGGTTCTGTGGTGCGCCTTTGAGGAATGATTTCCACTCTCCGGCAGTCCCCCGGCTGGAACAGTTGTATGGTTGGATAGGTCATCTACGGGAGTTAGGTGTTAACGCACTGTACCTGGGACCGGTTTTTGAGTCTACGGCGCATGGATATGATACTGCCGATTATTACCGAGTTGACCGGCGGCTTGGTGATAACCAGGTGCTGGCGGAGGTTGTCGCCGCACTGCATGAAAATGGCATCCGGGTAGTATTAGATGGTGTTTTTAACCACGTGGGGCGGGATTTCTGGGCCTTTCGCGATCTCCAGCAGTATGGGGCACAATCGGCGTACCGGGATTGGTTCCTAGGTGTGGATTTCGGTCAGCGCAGCCCGTACAATGATGCTTTCACTTACGCAAATTGGAATGGTTATTATGACCTGGTCAAGCTCAATCCCCACCATCCGGCGGTGCGAGAACATCTCTTCCAGGCGGTGGAGATGTGGATCAATGAGTTCGACATTGACGGCCTGCGGTTGGATGTGGCAGATTGCCTGGATTTTGGTTTTATGCGTGATTTATCCACTCTTTGTAAAGGGTTGCGTCCGGATTTCTGGCTGATGGGTGAGGTGGTACATGGGGACTATCGCCGGTGGGCGAATGCGGAAACCCTGGACTCGGTCACTAATTATGAGTGTTATAAGGGGCTGTATTCCAGCCACGTAGATAGGAATTATTTCGAGATTGCCTATGCCCTTAAGCGACAGTTTGGGGCAGGCGGTCTGTATTGTGATTTGCCCCTCTATAACTTTGCCGATAACCACGATGTGAACCGTGTGGTCAGCAACCTTACAAAACCGGAACATCTCTATTCGTTGTATTGTCTGCTTTTCACGATGCCAGGGGTCCCTTCGATTTACTA
>JAFGKB010000327.1 GCA_016928755.1 Anaerolineae bacterium
CCTTGGGGTTTATTCTTTTTTACTACCGGCCATATAATATTGCCAGGTTGCACATTTTGCATCCATAACAAGGGCACAGCGGCACCATTGTCAACATCATCCACACTAGTCAAATAGTTTTTAGCCCGGAAGGCCACTACTGGCCCGGTAGAAACCTTAAATCCATACTTACTAAACGATCCCGGCCAACTATCAACGGTTCTCAGAATATTTTCATCCAGCTCACTAATAGGTAATCTAAAAAAGAGTGAACCATTAATCTTTCCCAGGAATAGAGTTGTGTCTATATCTCGACTGAGTAACAGTGAATCCAAATTAGTAGCACTTCGCGAGGTTGAAATAGCAACTCGAAAGCTTTTTTTAAAGACTTCAGTGGTGTTACGTCTCCGAAATGTAACTATGATATTTTCCTGTAAAACATTACGTTGACCAAAAACTGTATCACGAGACTCGAAAAGATGCACAGCAAGAGGAACAGCCTTCTCAATAAAATCTTCCCGGAAATCCGAAAAATACGTACCAGAGCAGAAGCTCCGGGGTACAATGAAACAAGCGCGTGCAGAAGGCTGTAATTGTTCAATGGAAAACGCTATAAAAAGTGTGTAGATATTAGTATAACCACTGGATTGGGCCATCACAGCACGGACACGCGGGTCTTCTTTATTTAGTTTGAAATAAGGGGGATTAGCAATGATACAATCATACTTCAAGGAATTTGAGTTACCAAATAAAGGCCCTAGCGAAACATGGCTCAGAATAAAATCCTCTTCATAAACCCTGGTATGCAAGATAATCCCATGCATCGCCGCATACTCAGTCGCTAGGGCAAGCATATCACGTGCAGCTTGCGCTAATTCAGAATCTATTTCGTAACCCTCTAGCCATAACTCAATAGGAGCATCCCGGTAACGATAGACCTGGATAATCTCTTCAATTACGGCGCAGGCTAAAACCCCGGAGCCAATAGACGGGTCTAGTATCCGGTCGCCATCTTTAATTGTTGATAACTGACGCGCGAGATAGCGTGCAACTACCGGTGGCGTAAGGAATTGCCCTAAAGACTTTAATTGCTTTGGGGAGCGATTACTTAGTATAGACTCACCCAACGCAAAGCTGCGCCCAACTAAATCCATATCTTACGGTAATTCATAGCCAAAGACCTGACCGGCGTGGGCATCGGCGACGTAGAGGATACCAGCAGGAGAAACCACCAGACCTTCCGGGAAGGTCAGCCGTTGGGTCCCGTCATCGCCGGCATTGACCGCCCACAGGAATGTACCTTCGGTAGTAAAGGCGAGGACGCGCCCGTGAGATGGATCACTAACGTAGACATTGTTATCGCTATCTAAAGCCAAAAATGGCTTCTCTTCAGGGTTATTGCTCTGCCAGGAAGGTATTGACCACTGGCGGAGGAATGCACCACCGGCAGCGAGGACTTGCACACGGTAATTCCAAGTATCGGCCACATAAACAGGCTGGTCAGGGCTAACAGCAATACCCACCGGCTCATCAAATTGTCCCTCACCTCGCCCTGCGCTGCCAAATTGCCAGATAAAGTTACCATCGGGGCTAAAGACCTGAATACGTTTGTTGCCGGTATCGGTGATATAGATATTGCCCTCTGTCCCAATTGCGATAGCGCGTGGCCCGAAGAAGGAGCTTTCCCCTGAAGTGATACCAGCATCCACCTGCAAATAGGAACCCCAACTACGTTGGTAAACGCCTTGCGCATCAAAGACCTGGACACGGTGATTCCAGGTATCGGCCACATAGACGGTACCGGATCGATCCACAGCCACATCCCAAGGCTCATTGAATTCCCCAGGAGCCACACCAAATGCCCCCCAGGAGCCTAAAACCTCACCATCAGGCTCGATATGCCAGATACGGTGCCCGGCAGTATCGGCGACATACAGACTGCCATCATCGGCTAATGTTAACCCACGGGGTGAAGCTCCCGGCAACGAAGCGCTGCTCACCAATGGCAAGGTGCGTTGGCCCAGGAGATAGGGGTCGGGAGCAGAGGTCGGTTCTGGGCGGCTCTCTTGGATACCCTCCGGCCCCATACTATAGCTCCATACTTCTTGTGCTAGGTCACGGCGGACATAAAGGCGAAAGTCCTTGTGATAGGGCCAGTTTTTAAAGGTAATTTCCTTCTCAGTGGCTTCCGCATAACGCCGGTAATCGCGCTTCCAGATAATGTCCCATAGTGCCTGGCGCATTACGGGATCACTCAAGGCACTGGAAATACGCTCGCCGGTCAAATCATAATAGTCCTGGATCGGCCACCAAAGATAGTTATATTCAAAATAGGTGTAATCAGCCCCCAGGATAGCATCAACAGCCTCCCATTCTGGCTGGCCCACAATTGCAGCAGGACATTCGAGGAGCGTTGCTGCATCGGGGGTCTTACCAAAGTAGTAGGCATTGGGAAACTGGATAGACATATACCAGACGAAGGGCCAGGAACCATCCTCGCCATAGGCTACTTTGATATCATTAGCGGAACCATTGGTACGCCAGGAGATTTCTTCGACCTTGTCCAGGGCGATCTTTACATCAGGAGTAGAATGGGCATAAACCAGGAATTCATTGGCCAAGTCGTAGTTGATAAAGTTAGCCATTACCATTGTGCGAACAGTCAGGAATGCCAGAAAGATGGCAACAGTCAGGGAACTTAGGCGCAATGTATGGGCAATTCCAATTTGTGATACAACCCACCCTAGCAAACTACCAAAGGCCAGCAAGGCGACCAGGCCGCCAATAGCACGGCCTAACATCTCCAGTTGATCCAATGTCATACCTGCCGGAGATACGCCTTGTCCTAATAAGACCATTAACGAACCACCAGACTGTCCTAGGACAACGATTGCAATCACAGTTAAAGGGAGGGCCAGGAAGAGCAGTGCACCACGGTTATAGAGAACGTCATACCAATCAATCTTTTCCAATAGATGATTTAATCCCCAGGCAGCCATAAAGATGCTAGGAAGTGCGATATGGACAATAAGCCAGGGCATCTTCTCACCTGCATAGGTGTAGGCAGCCCAAGAAGCCAGAGTCCAGCCGAGGAAGAAGAGAGGAACATAACGGTCAATATCAATCTCAGCCCTTTCAGAGTTCCCCCCCTCTTCGCCCTTAATTACCCATGAAGTTGGATTCTCACGCCCCAAGACAAAAGCCAGGGCGCGCGCACCACCGCCAATAGAGAAAAGCAGCGGCAGGTACTCATAAAGGGGTGTCATAAGAAGATAGTAGTACCAGGGTTGTCCACCACGCTTAACCCCTTGTTGCGCCAACCAATACCCAAGGCCCCCCACTAACCCACTGGCAATACCGGTACCATTGGTAAAGATTGTGGTGAAAAAGACCAAGAAAATAGCATAATGGATAGCGGCGGCAATGGGCCAGCGGCGCATATCCCACCAGATACCTAATAATGCGGAGCCAAGCAGCATGGGGACAAGGATAATACTGGAACGCACAATGCCTTCCAATGAGTAGTCCAGAGGATCAAACCCCGCCAATTTAATCAAGAGCGCGGAGCCAAGCGGCAAGGTAAGGGTTCCCATTAACATCAGGAGATCGAAGAGGCGGAACTGGCGGATACGCTCTTCACCGAGTCCGTAGAAAGCCAGGACCACAGCTCCTAGCAGCGATACCAGGCCAAGAACGGCGGCAATCCGCCCCCACCAGGGGAGATAGGTATCAACGGCGCGGGTATTGCCCGATTCGTCCAACGAGCGTTCAACCGATTCTCCATGACCAAGAGATAGAACAAGGCCGGCACCCATCAATAAAGCGAAGATGACGACCAATATGAAGGCTTTCCGCAGGTCGGGACGGCTCCAAGATGTGAACAGGACTTGCCCGGCAAAAGGTAATAATAACAGAGCACCAAAGATAGCGTTATAGATATAAGAGACCTCTTTAGTGGTATAGAGAAATGAGAAGGCACCGGCCATCCAATAAAGCCAGCGGTCTTCAGCATCCTCAAGATATTTGAAGCACGACCACATCAAGATAACAGCCGTTACCATAGAGAGCACGTCATGGCGGATGTAGCGGGAGTAGTAAGTAATGGTGGGAGAAATAAGCAAGAGTATTGATGCGATAAGTGCCCCTTTTTTACCTAGCCAACGCTGGAAGAGCAAGGGCAACATCACCAGTGCGACACCGGCAAGTGAGGTGAAGATACGTGAGGTGAAGTCATTAGCACCAAAGAGGAAGTAGTTGAGGGCCGTCATATGGAAGAGCAGTGGCCCATGCATCATGGGGTTATGTTGGAAACCATTGCCGGTGTAGAGGTTCCACGAGAATTTGGTATGGATACTCTCATCATGGCTGATAGCACGTGCCCCTAATACGTAAAAGCGACTGGCCACAGCCAGGATCAGGATAATGGCCATAGCGACCCGCCACAGGTCATCTGTAGAGAAGGTGAAGCCTCCTACAGTATAGGTCTGGATAGTTTTATTTCTCAATTGGCCTGTATGACCGTTAAATGCCATGAGCAATGCCTCCATTTAGCAACCGATAGTTATGCAAATATACCACAAACGGGGCAAGGAGTAAAACGCAGGACGTGAGGCGTGAAGAACGCGGACTTGGCAGTCCGCTTGGAGCTTTATCAAAATAGCCAACTACACCAACAAGGGTCAAAGAAGGTGCAACGCACTTAAGAAAGTGCAATGCACCTATTTTTCAGAAGGAAGGAGTGACGGTTAAAGTAAAAGGAAGAGTAAGCGCATCACTACCGGAGGACCAGGGGAGACGCATGCCGGAGGCCGCATTATACATTCCCACGCGCAATGTGGCCGGCCCGGCATAGGAAACCGGTATTTCGAGTAGATGTTCATCCAGCAAAATTTCACCGGGCAACCACCCACCGGTTAAGCGGGTGCCATTTACAGGCTTACCATCGTGTTGAGCAATGATGTTACCTTGGCCAGCTAGCAAATGCACAAAGACGGTAAAATCGGTACCTTCAGTACCGGTCCCGGCACGCCAGGCCAGGATCAAGTGCAAACTATCACCACTCTGTATCTGAGCAGCCGGGGCAAGGTCAAAACCAGACAGGGTGGCTATATCGCCAAGTTCCGCGTCTATAGAGTACGGTAAATCAGGTAAGGAGAAGGTGTGCTCACCAACTTCTAATTCTAATTCCCCCACAGTAACATGTTGTTCGCCAGATACCAGCACAATCTCAGCTATTCCCTCCTGTACCTCGACAGGTATCTTAAAGGCCATATGCTCTAGTAAAGGACGCCCTACAGGAAATACTGTACCGGTTACAGAAAGAGAAGAGGTCTGAGATAAAGCCAATGTCGCTGTAGATTGGCGCAGCACTAGATGAGGCAAACTACCGGGCAGAGCACCGGACACACGCCAGCGCAATGTGGAGAAGACAGTCTGACCAGGATAGGCTAATCCACGGTCAAGGGCAGCCCCCTCAAGGAGCAGCCCGCGACTAAGTTCAGAACG
>JAFGKB010000328.1 GCA_016928755.1 Anaerolineae bacterium
GTGTAGGGGAAGATGTCGTTGTGCTGTACCGGATCGCAATCCAGGGCGAAAAGCCATTTCAAGTAACCCGTAATCTGTGGTTGGTCCGTCACCAGGACAAAGCCCCGGTGTCCCTGGGTGCCATTCGACTTGGGATCTGAAGGGGCAGAGTTTTCTCCAAAGTTATCGGTACTTATGAGAGATAGAGACTCATCTATGAGCATAAACTTGGCGTGTTGGTAGCGATAACGTGGTGATTCTCCACCCAGGAAGTAGACGATACTTTGAGGTGGCGCGTGTAGCTGTTGGGCTACCCATTTTTCCACCGGTTCCATACCGCCGGCAGGGTTAGCATCTAGCAGTGCCGTTATAACGACCCCGGCCTGGATGCGTTCTTCTAGTGCGTTATAGATAGCAGTACTCCCTAATGTATATGCTCCGATGCGGATGGATGCTTGCGCTTTGGCCAACGTCTGGGTCACCAGGTTGAGCATCGCATCTGGGGCTACGGCAACGGTGATATTGGCGGTTGTAGTAAGGTTCAGCGGGAAGAACAAGGTCTCCAAGTCCCATCCTGGGTAGCGCAGCTTGCGCCCGTTAAAGGTATCTTCCGGGTCTTGTGCCCAATCGTCCGCCCGGTCTGTGTCAGGGACCGGTTGCCCTGTGTTCGGGTCCAGTTTGCGATAGAGTACTTGGCCTTTTATCTCGTAACCGCTGTAGGGAAAGGGAACAGATGGCCCGCTCCAGCCGGTGCTCACATTGCCTTTGCCATAGGCTAAGACGTCGGCTATCGCGCCATTAGGGGCCAGGAGATAGAGACTTTCGCCATCGTCGGTAAAGCCCGGCCATTCTCCCTGGAGTAGAGAGACCTGGCGTACTCCGGTCTCGCTGGCCCAATCGGGATCCATACCCCAGATAGGATAGAAGCCGTCTGCATCCTGGGCCAGCCACAGAATTTGCCCAGGTTGGATGACCGCACCTTCTGGGAAGCACACCCGCTTTGATGCCTTTAACCTGTCAGTGATGCACCAGTCACGTAGATTGATAGGCCGGTTATCCCCGTTGGTGATGGCTGCTGCTTCACCACTAATCCCGCCGTAGTTACCCGGCTGTAGAGCATAAAGGTAAAGCTGAGGTAGCACGCGGGTGGTGGCTGTGACTGTGTAGGGGAGTTTCCCCTGTGCATGTGTTACGGCTGTGTTGGTCAAGGTCCCGGTGAAAGTGTTCTGTGTGACCATCGCTGCCGTGAGGGTAATCTCACCTGTAGCTTGAGATGGAAGCGACCCTAAATCCCACCGGGATACACGTGGGGAGATTCGGGTGTGGGTATAGGTGGAGTCTTGTCGCAGGTAAATCAGACCCTGGGAGAGGGTGTCGGTGATGATAGTGCCGTGGGCGGCTAGTGGTCCGGTGTTACTTAATACAAGGTGGTAGGTGATGTTTTCTCCATTCCTGGCAGTGGCCGGGGCAGTTTTTTCCAATTTCAAGGTGGGCTGCGTCGGGGTAATGCTGGTGACCCAGTGTGCTTGTGTCTGTTGTCCGGTGCTGTGTGTGGCCTGGGCAGTGTTGGTGATGGTCCCAATCAGTGTCTCGGCCAAGTTGAGACTGAAGGAGATGCTTTTATAGCTGCCGGGAGGAAGTTGTGCCAGGTCCCAAGTGAGGTTGTCATCTGTGTTTTGTAGAAGTGTGTCGGTGATGTATATAGCGTAAGCTGTCCGAGTTCCGGTATTGGTGAGGGTCAAGGTGTAGGTGATAGTACTCCCGGCTATCGCCTCCAATGGACCGGTCTTGCTAAGGGTTAGGTTGGCGGTAGGAGGCTGGATGGTGGTATCCCAGTAGTCCTGGTTGTTGTCAGTGTTTGTCTCTGGGGTACCGGTTGTGGCTGTGATAATATTGCGCAATGTGCCTGTCTGGATTGCCGTCTCTACATAGAGTGTGATTGTAGTTCTCGTTATTTGCGGTGCTATTTCCCCTACATCCCATACCAGCATATCCCTGTCTGGCTGTATAAAATTGAAGGGAGATTTCTGGTTGATAAAAGTAGTGGATGGGGGCAGGGTATCAGTAAGCCGGGTGTTTGTAGCGGTGATGTATCCAGTGTTTTCCAGGGCTATGGTGTAACTGACCAGCGCGCCGGTTGTACACCAGGTGGCCCCAGATTTCTTCACTGTGATGTCTGCTACCGCTACCGAGTTCCTGCGGTTAGGTGTCCCCTGTACCGGATTACCCGCTGCGTCTAGCCCATTGCCGGGGCCGGTAAAAGTTGCCCAGTTAGCTATTCTGTCGCCGTCTACCTGAGCGTTAATGCGCTCCATTGTTGTGTAGGCCGGGGCTGCATGCCCACCAGGCCAGGGCCGGCTCCGAGTATTGACCCGGTCAATGACCTCTCCGGTTGCATTGGTTAGGGTCAGGGCCTCGCCGTCGTTACTCAAGGCCCAAATATAATAGTTGCTGCCATAGACGAGGTTGGCGGTTATATTCTGGATGGTGGTATCATCACCGCGCTCCAGTAGATAGTAGTTATGGGGAGGAATAGTACCGCTGAGCGGGATATCTGGACCGTAGTCACTGGCCTCAAGTTGCCACATTGATAGGTTAATGGTATATCCGGTTGTATTATAGAGTTCTATCCATTCATCATAGGTTGCGGCTTGTGTGCCGGCCCAGGCTATTTCGTTGATGACGACGACTCCATAGTCTGTGGAAATCTCAGCCGCTGGTGTTTTTTGAGGATGGGGTAACCCTGGCGTGCAAGTGAGAAGGAGGAGGATATAGCTCCCTGTCACGGCCAGACTTAATTGCCACCAGGTTTTTTTACTCATACTCCACCTCCTGTGAGACAGAGACGATGCAAGTCTTAGTTTTTAGGAGAAGCTGCTCTTGTGGAGCGCAATAGCTCGATGCATGCCAGTGTGATTGCTATACGTTATTATAGCATATTTTCCTTTGCTGTTATTGCTCTTTAAGCGAATCTAGTTATAATAGTCAATCATACAATGGATTAAGTGGGTGCCTTACTTTTAAAACTGTTAGGAGCCTTTATGAGTGAGTCGTTGAAAGTCTTGTTAGTAGCAGCGGAGGCGACGCCCTTCGCTAAAGTCGGTGGTTTAGCGGATGTAGCAGGTGCTTTGCCCAAGGCTTTGCGTAAGCTAGGCATTGATGCGCGCTTGATTATTCCCCGTTATGGCAATATCCGCAGTGATGAATATGATTTGCACAAAATCGGAAAGTCGGTCCCCGTACCGGTTGGGCCAGGTGTGGAGCGGGTGCACCTTCTGGAAACCACGGCTGATGGGGGTGTGCCGGTATATTTGATTTGGGATGACCGGTACTTCTCTGCCCGTGAGCGGGTCTATGGTTTTAACGATGATCCCCAACGTTTCGTTTTTTTCTCCAGGGCTGTCTTATCCGCTATTCAGGCTTTGGACTGGAAGCCAGATGTTATCCACGCGAATGACTGGCATACGGGAGCTATTCCCGCTTGGCTAAATGTGTATGGTCGTCAAGAGCCTTTCTATAAGGAAATCGCCACTCTTTTCTCAATTCACAATCTGGCCTACCAGGGCATTTGTGGCCGGTTGATCCTGACTTTTGGCCAGATGGCGGACATTCCTCATTTGCCGATTGAACCGCCGGGCCAGGTAAACTGGATGGCGCAGGGTATTGCTCATGCGGATTTGGTGAGTACGGTTAGCCCTACCTATGCCCGTGAGATCTTGACTGGGGAATATGGGATGGGGCTACAGTCGTTGTTGCAAGAACGCCAGGACCGGCTCTTTGGTATTCTGAACGGTCTTGATACCGGGATTTGGGATCCCTCCGGTGATAATGCGCTTTCCCAGACCTTTGATAGCGAATCCCTGGCGATGCGGGCGGTAAATAAAGCAACACTGCAACGGGATGCGCATTTACCGGCGCGTGCCGATGTGCCGGTACTAGGGTGGGTCTCGCGCCTTGACCCCTTGAAGGGCTTTGATATTGCATTGCCGGCTTTGGAGGCGTTGTTCTATCAGCACAACGCTCAATTTATACTCTTGGGGACAGGTGACTCTGATTATGAGGCGCGTTTTAAGGCATTGCAAGAGCAATTCCCAGAACAGGTGCGGATGATTGCCCGGTTCGATGATCGTTTGGCACGCAAAATTTACGGGGGCACCGATATTTTCCTGGCCCCCAGTCTCTCTGAACCTGGGGGTATTAGCCAGATGATGGCGATGCGTTATGGTGCCGTACCGGTGGTTCGTGCTACGGGCAGTTTATCGGATACGGTGCTCGATGCAGACCTCAAGCCAGAGCGGGGAACCGGTTTCGTCTTTAGCGACTATACGGCCGAGGCTTTACTGGAAACATTGCAACGTGCTTTGGCTGTCTGGGAGGATAAAGATCGCTGGCAGTCTATCCAGCGTCGTGCCCTGGAGATGGATTTCTCATGGGGTGCTTCTGCGCGTACTTATGTTGATATCTATCAGCGTGCTCAGGCGTTGCGTAAATCTGGGTAGTGGCCGGTTAGCGGTAAAAGACCCCGGCTTTTTAATTATGATAAGGTTCTGACATTCTGAGCGCAGTTTATTAAACTGCGCTCTTTAATTTTTTATTTTCATTTATTGAGGGGGGAGTGAGAAATTATGGCCCACAAGCCTTTTTTATGCGTTCATGGACATTTCTACCAGCCGCCTCGTGAGGACCCGTTTACCGGTGAGTACCGTCACGAGGCTGAGGCTGCACCTTATGATAATTGGAACGCCCGTATCACCGCTGAGTGTTACGCACCCAACGTTCAGGCTGGAAACTTTGAACGTATCAGCTTTAATTTGGGGGGGACACTGGCCCGGTGGATGGAGCTTGAGTCCTATGATACCTACAAAAACCTGGTAAAGGCAGTACAGCGCCAGAGTAGCCATTATGGGGTGGGGAATGGGTTGGCTCAATCTGTGCACCATACAATTTTGCCTTTGGCCCGGGGCCGGGATAAACGATGTCAGATCCGCTGGGGGATTGCCAGCTTTCAGCATAGATTTGGGCAGCGACCTGATGGTATCTGGCTGCCGGAGATGGCTGTTGACTATGAGACGTTAGAGGCTGTGGCCGAGTCCGGTATCTGGTTTGTTATACTCTCTGATGAACAGGTGCGCGGGGACCTTTCGTCCGGGGCTGGGCCGTATAAAATACGGTTACCCCACGACCGTTTTATTACGGTCTTTGTGCGAGAGCGGGGGCTTTCCAACTATCTCTCGTTCAATATGCCTGATTCTGGCCATGCTACAGGCTGGATGAACGATGTTATGCGGGGGCGAAAGAACGGTTCACTGACGCTTATTGCCAGTGATGGCGAGACCTTCGGTCACCATCACCGGCAGGGTGTCGATGTTCTGACCGCCATCACAACCCCCTCGTTCCGTGACGCTTATGAGATCACAACCTTGGGCCGCTATTTGCGTCAGCATCCCCCGGAGGTTGAGTTAGAAGTTATTGAGAACACAGCGTGGAGCTGTAGCCATCACCTGGGTCGTTGGGCTACTGGTTGTAGCTGTACTCCAAGTTGTGGTTACTGGAAGGGTGCTCTACGCCGGGCCTTGGATAATCTCTCCCGTGATATTGATGCCATTTATGCTAATATCGTGCGGCGTTATGACATCGCTCCCTGGTCATTGCGAGATGATTATATTAATGTTTTGTTGGGAAAGACTACCCAGGAACACTTTATGTTAGAGCATCACCTTGGACATCTGACCACCATAGCGCAGCGACGGGTCCTTAGTTTGTTAGAATCCCAGGTCTATCGCCAACGCATGTTCGCCAGTTGCGCTTTCTTTTTTGAAGATCTGGAACGTCTTGAGCCACGCTATTCCATTGCTAATGCAGTGAAGTCTCTGGCCTCGGTGATGTATGCCACCGGCGATGACTTGACCCGCAGCTTCCGCCGTGATCTCAGTGTGGCGGTAAGTCCCAGTTCCGGTCGCAGTGGGGCGCAAATTTTGGATGAGATTCTGAATGAAGCTCGTATGGGTGAAAGTCCACTTAGCGACTCTATGTTTGGTACTCGACCTCAAGATGAAACCTCCGAACCTAGTTTTCCAGAGCCAGAATCTCAAGCAGAGGGTTTGGTAGATGACTCAGGGATCGTAGATGAAGTGAGCGAAGAATCCGTTGAGGTATTGGAGTCCTAAGAATTAAACAGGGGCAACGCATTTCCCTGAGTGCGTTGCCCCTGTTTAATGCCTGCACATAAGGGTCAATAATCTATTATATATTTAACTGGATAGCTTCTTGTTCCAGTTTCACCTCGTTTCTTAGCACAGCAGCTATCGTACTGGTGACATCGGATAGCAATGGGTGATCCTGTAGCCGTTCAAGGTTTCGTCGGTCGGCGGGGGTGATAGGTTGTCCCCAGTGAGAAAAGGTCTCCAGGGTTGTAGTATCCATACGGTAAGGGACAAAACGCCGCGAGACTGTCTGGCGTAGTTGTAGTAGGATATTAAACCCGCCATAATCCATATCGGCCCAGAGTTGTAGGGGTACATTCTCCGGCAATGTCTGTATCAGGATACGCAGCAAGTGGCGGCATGCCGGGGATGGGTTACCCCAAAGACAAAGTGCGGCGAAGTGTCCTTCCTCATGTTGCACTAATTCGTAGAATGTGGTTAAGTTTTCCACGCAGATAACTCGTGATGCCTCGACTTCGACCCTGGCAATATGGGCTACCAGGGTTGCAGGGATACCGACTGAAGGTGTAAATTGTCCTAGCCGCATAATCTGCCCCTCGCCATCCACCAAACGCCACGGCCCGTACATATGCAGATGGCTAGGATTGGGAACCAGGCCTAACTCGCGCAAGATCTCGTGGCTGTTCAGGTCGCGCCATTCCATATGGTGACGTTTGGCCATCCGGGCTACAGCACGCTTCAGGGTCTCAAATCGCTTACTATCGTTGAAGACCCGGACACTGAAGACTCGATAAGGTAATTCCTCGGCGACATTCTGTGGTAGTGCCAGGAGGGCATCTAGCAAATCCTGATTCCAATCATCATCGCCCAGTATAAAAGGGGCAGGTGATTTGTGGTCTTCAAGTTGTCTGAGTATATGGTCCAGGGCTAGTGCGCGCCAGTCGTGCACCCGGAAGCGATTCCCTAGCAGCAAGCCGCGCAGCTTCATCCTGTGAAAATTTAGGGGTTGGCGATCCAGCAGAGTATATAGCCGGCTGACTCCAATGGATTTTAACGTCACCGCAGCTAACAGATGTCCTTCTTGTCCTGGTCCCCAGGTTAACTCGACCGCTCCAAGTTTTTCCAATTTCATAAGTTGTTCGTTAGTCGTAATTCGGGGTACCGGGTCTACTTGGCTGTAGTAACCTGGCAGGTTGCTCTCTCCGGCTTGTAGCTTTACAGTGACGGCCCTTCTAGGGGTACTGTTGCGCTGTTCAAAGATATCCAGGAGCATGTGTAGCAACTTCGCGGTATCTCTACTGGGAGTGAATTGTATATCAGACATTTTTCCTATTGGACTTGTTTTTCTGCTTCTAGCTTCTTAATCATTTCCTCTTTATCAATGTCGATAACAAAGGCATGGTTGTTTTTGCGTACCACGGTACGCACTGAATCCACATAGGGTAGTAATCCGGCAGCCTTATCCGGCGGCGTGGCCAGGATCACTTGCAACTTGGTATCTACCATAAATTGCAACGCGCTCGCTGTGCGTGCCGTATCCATTTTCCCGAACGCTTCGTCAAACAAAGCTAACCGGACTGTATCTGAGGGTTGCGGCTGGTTTAGACGGTATGCCTGGGCAAACGAGGCCGCCATCGCTACGTAGAAGGGGGTTGTAGTCTCGCCGCCGGACTTCTTGGCCTTGATCTTGCTCAATAGCGCCGTGTTGCCATCGGGATAGTGGATGCGAATATCGTAGCGCAGGTAATTGCGATAATCTTGTAACTCCTGTAGTTCTGGAATCATCTCATCCCCCGGTGCAGCCGTTAGCCGTTCAAAGAGCAGGTCCCATCCTTCCTGGTGGCGTTGCCGGAAATTGGATTCAAAAAGCGATGTCCCCAGGATGCTCTGGCTGTCCATAATCATATTATAGACCTGGTGCAATGTCGGCTCCGGCTTGGTGATAAATTCGAACCGCTCTCCACCAAAGCGCAGGCCGGATAGTGTGGCGTTAAGGTAGCTAAGCTGCTGCCGGGCATCCTCAATCTGTTCCCGGAGGCGGTGGATAAAGTTCTCCACCAGTTCTTGCTCTGCCTGGGCGCGCTGCTCGGCGATGTGGGTCTCGTACTCCGGTAATTCAGATTCTACATACCGGTCACGTTCCTTCAGATAACGGTCTGCGTTATCCTCATTATCATAACCAAACTGATAGGTAAAACTGTAGGCCTGTTTATTCTTTTGCAGATCATCGCGGCTGCGTTGCTCCGCGTTGGCATAGTCTCTCTCGTAACTACTGGCATTGTTGAGCACGGTTTCCAAGGGTTGTCTTTGGCATCTGCGTTCATACTCTTTTTGGGCGGAGTCCTGTAAATCAAGTTCCTCTTCTTCAATAAGAAACGCTTCCGCTTCCTGGAGTGCCTGGGCAGCTTGTCGCTCCAGTTCTGGTAGGGTCTGTTGCTGCAAGGTTTCTATATGACCCCGCAGACTGCCTATCGCCTCGCCCAAGGATTCGACTTGCTGTTCCAACTCCCGTACGCGCATTTGGTGAAGTGCTACTTCGGATTTAAGGGTCTCTACAGATTGCATATCCAAAGTGTCGTGCTCAGCCTGTAGCTTGGCAATCTCGGTCTCTAACTCTGGTAATTGCCTTAACATAGGGAGTGCGTGCTCCAACTCTACATAAACACGCACTTTATCGCGGGTTAATGCCAGGCGTTGCCGCAGTGCCGAGTCCAGGTCTTGTAACCGTCCCAGTTCTTCCGCAATAGTGCCCAGTCGCTCTTCTCGCTGTTCAATCTGGCGTGGGATAGCGCGATCTCCGATAAACCAGCGCCGGTAGTGGCGTGGGTTAAGATGCCGGCTGGTATAGTTGCGGCGTACAAAACAATCGCGGGTGACGGCGGTCCGGTGGTTGCGCAATCCTTCCAAGGTGTCGCATTTCACATAACCACCCATCAACAGGTTAACCAGTGCCTCCGCTGCCGGGTGTTGGGTTTTGACCTCTTCTGCTAGGGTATTAGAGTGGGGTGTTTGGGCATATTGCAGTAACCGCTCGGTATCAGGAAGCCCAACCCCATATAGTTTATCCTTAATCCGCCGTCGCTGGTAGATCTGCATCGCTGCGTCGTAGTGCTCCGGCGGTACCAGTAGGTCAAAACGTGATTGTCCTAAGATGCCTTCAACCGCATCTTGCCAGGCTTCATCAGGAATATTCAGCACGGTGCAGAGATGGACCACCTCATCGGCCCCTAGACCTAATTCCGCTCTTAACAAGCGCCGCAGTTGCACAGCTTGGGGTGCGGCTGCCTCATAGCTAACGTCCTGGTCACCGGTGCGGAGTTGGTAAATTTCCCGCTGTAACTGTTCCGCTTCCTCGCGCAGTTGCCGTGCCTCCTCGGCAACCAATGCCAGTTGTTCGGCGTAGTGGTGGCCCAGGGTTTCCAGGGCACTCTGGGTCTCCCGCACTATATGGGAATCAAGGTTTCCCTGCTGATCAGTGAAAGTATGCAGTGCTTCCGGTATGGGCCGGTTATCAGTTTCTAACAGGTGACAAAGCTGTTCTATATCCTGGTGCTCCAATGTCAGATTCTGGCGCAAGGTCGCGGCTCTTTGTCTGATATCCTGGATTCGCACTTGGGTTTGTTGAATCTCCACCTGTAATTGTTGTGCTCTTTGGGCTGTGGTGTCGGTGCGTAAGGCAATCTCCGCATCTAACAGCACTTGCCGTGCCCTCTTCAAGTTCTCGTTGGCATCGTCACGGTGTAACGTGTGGCGGCTAAGGTCTAGCTGTGTCTCGTCGAGTTCCAGCCGGCGTCGTTTCAATTCCGCTAAGTGGGTATCGCTCTGGGCATGTCGTCTCAAATACCCGTTGATAATGCGCAGCCGTCGCTGGTTGGCCCGTTCCTGGTCTAACTCCTCGATAATGTTCAAGTCCTCGATACGCTGGCGTACATCCGCTGCGAGAGTCTCAAAGTGTCGCATCGTTTCCAACTGGTCTTGTAGAGTCTTCACATCCACTAGGTTCTCAGATAGCAGGTAGTCATGGACAAATTGCCGGATATCGGTCAGAGGACTAAAAGCCAGCCCTTTGACAATCTTCTGGGTGAAGGTCTCCTGAAGTTGTCCTAACCGGTTAAGTAGGTGTACCCGGTAATCTTCCAGGCGGGTGAAGAGCTGCGCCCGCCCGCCAGGTAAGGCGAAATGCTCCATATGGCGGCGAAAGGCCCGGCTGTCGAAGAGTTCTCCTTTGCTTTTGAAGAACCAAGCATCGTTAAGGCGGGAACCGTTGATAATAAAGTAGCTAATATCTGGGGAGCGATTGTCCTGGTAAGCATCTATTACCGCACCGTGGACGAAATACCCCCCATCTGGATTTCTGAATTCCAACGCCACAACCCCTGTGGTATCTTTGCGGATATAGCGTTGTCCTTCAATTCCTAGCTCGCCACGGATATAACTGCTCAGGGTACGTTTGCTGGCGTCCATTGCTGCGCGATTAAAGCGTACATCTCGTTGCCCGCCCACCAAGGCGAACTGGATAGCGTCGAGAATGGTGGACTTGCCTACGCCGTTCACCCCAATGAAATAGGTCGTCCCTTGACAGGAAATCGTCTCATTTTCAAATAAGTGCCAGTGAATAAGCCGGATACGGGTTAACTGTTTCATTTTTTGACTCCCTATACTTTAAGAATCTTTCTTTGCCTTATAGCGTCTTACCCACGCGGCCATCTCTGCGACATCTTGCACCGGCAGCAGCATCTTGACAGAGCCACGCAGGCGAATGCGCGTCTCACTATTTCGCACATCAAGACTTTGACCATCGACTGTATCCACTAGGCCCAGGTTGCGCAGATGGCGCATGATGCCTTCGTATTGTCCAATCCCCAAATCCCGCTCTTTCCCCGTAATCGTGCGGTATTCCTCGCGTATCTCACCAATGGTTACCACCGGGTCTTTAGCTAGGTTCAGGTGTTCCGCCTGTTCCTCGTAAAGCTTGCGTAACACGACGATCATCAGTGACTCATCCAACCGGTAACGCTGGCGGCAGTAGCTGAATTCCGAAGTCACCTGGAAAATCCGGTGGTAGTCATTATGTACTAGGTTAAACCCCACGGCAGCAAACAGCGCTGTAAAAACATCCCTGTGCCGGTAGACAAGGTAGTAATCGTCCTTATCGCTGTCTTTATCCTGGTAGAGAAAGGTCTCACCCAACAGGCGATTTATAACACGCGGTACTTCTGCACGGGCCTTGTCCGGTAAATTTGTGGACTCTAACAGAGTCTCAATAGTAAACGCCATAACAAACTCCTATTTCTGTTATGTTGAGTGACAACCGTAGGACGGTTCAGGTTGGAAAGAAAGTTGAGGTATCTCGCACTAACCGTCATGCCGAGCGCAGCCGAGGCATCTAGATCCTTCGACAAGCTCAGGGTGACGGGTTTGTTGGTCATGTGTAGTTGAGACATCTCATCTTCCTCTTTTGATAAGCTGGAACGGTTTAACCGTTACTAATCCTAAATCCACCGGATCTCCCGGCAGGGGTTCAATATCATATTGTACCTCTGGGTGATTGCCATAGGCGATAGTGTAGATCAGCCAGGGTAAGTCCTCCGGTGTTGCAAACGTATCCGGCGGCAGATCTCCGATATGGAGTGTGCGGTGCCCGTTAAAGAACTGCCCCACAAAGCTCTGAATCTTCGCCGGTGTGATCGCCTTCCCTACTTGTTGCAATGTCTCGGCATTCAGCGCGTATATGTCTTGTAAGTCAAGCCTTGCGCCTTCGACTTGGGCGGGGATAAAGGGTGGGCGGTGTACCGGTGGGGTGTAAAAGCTGCGTGCGTCTGGTTCCTTGACCGGCATAGACTGGAAGCGTGTCATCGCTCCCGGTAGATATTTCACTCCATCTTCCTGTAACGTGGATAGCCCTTTTGCCAGTAGGATAAGCTGGTCTTTAAAATCCCCATCTGTTCCCACCAACTGGTATTGTATCTGGCGTAGCGAGGTGCGCAGGTATTGGGCATGTCGCCGGTCGATTTCTTCCAGCAAGGGGTCAAGGCTTTCCAGTTGGGTGATGATAAAGCGCATATAGTGGTTTACCTCATCAACGGCTTGCGCCGGGGAGATGCGGCCCTGGGTCGCCAGTTCGTTGGCCGCATAATCTATCCAGTCTTTATCAAGTTGCCAATTTTGCAGCCGGGTCACAATATCGCGACGATAGCGGGAGATATGGTCGGAGGTTTTAAGTGCATGGTATGCCGGGCCGAGCACATGGGCGTAGTCGTCATATTGCATACGCAGTAGCTCCGCCACCGGCATATCCCGTGTTACGCGCTCGGTGTAGCGGCGTATATTCTGATTAAGCTCGTTAAGCCCCCGCACCATCTGCCGCACATTCTCATAGCTCTGGGTAAGTGCCAGTGCCGGGGAGAAATCATCGCTCTCATTGGTGAGCAATTGGTGGGCAGTATAAAGCTGCCCGGTGTACTCGCGGGGCTTCTGCTGCTGGATGGCGCGCATGGCCTCTAATAGGGTAAAAGCGTAATCAGGCAGAATAATGAACTCGGTATAATCTGCTTGCTGTTCCCGTTCCAGCCAGCCGGCCTCAGCTAACCGGCGTAGCATCCAACCGGCATATTCCAGCGCGTCGCTGAAGTCCGGGGCTACTGTTTCGGCGGCATCATCTTCTGCTTCTCCTAGGGCGTCAGCCCCCTCGTGGGTTACATAGTTGACGATGTCCGCTATCACAACTTCGCGGGTGAGGCCGAAGCGGTTAAACTCCGCCATCTCATAAATCCGCAGCAGTACCGCCATATAGTGTCGCTGTTGGCCGCCTGATCCCAGGACATTGAAGAGATTGAGCGGTAAAATATCGAAGGGATTTCTAAGCGTTTCCATTGGGGCCATCCCATATCAAAATATCGCCAATGCTGCATTCCAGGGTGTCGCAGAGCCGGGCTAATGCCTGCAAATCTATATAACGCGCGGTGCCGGCATCCAGACGATAGACCAAGTCCTTGGGGACGTCGGCTGTTTGAGCCAGGTAACGCAAGGACCATCGCTCCCCGGTACTAATTTGGCGTCTGCCTAACAAAACTGTAAGTGTTCCTTTAGTCTTAATCATAGGTAATAGAACCTTTGTTCTATTACCTATTATAACGAACTTTGTCGTTTTGTCAAGACATTTAGGGGATTTTTTAGGAAATTCGTCTTATTAGTAGGACATTCCCCACAGGAGATGCCACAAGGGGGTATAAAGCGTTATATTTTCCCAAGGATATGTTGTTTGTACCACTCAACTTCTTTTCTTAAGCCCTCTTCTGGCTTGGTAGTTGGATTGTATCCAAGAATCCGTCTTGCTTTCTCAATATTAGCCCACGTTCGCATCTGATCTCCGGGTCGTTTAGGCTTGTTAACTATTCGAGCGGATTTCCCGATGATGTCTTCTACAATTTGTATTCCCTCACCGGTCGTCATTGTTGTATCTATCCCGATATTGAAGATTTCACCGTTGCACTCTTCCAACCTGTCCAGTACGGTTACCAATCCGGCGATAGTATCGTCAACGTAGGTATAA
>JAFGKB010000086.1 GCA_016928755.1 Anaerolineae bacterium
CAACAACGCGGAACGACCTTAACCACCCAAGTAGGGCACACTTTGGCGCAGAAATGAGTATCCTATGGATAGACACGCAATGCAAATAATATTAACTCACGAGAACGCAGACTTCGACGCTATCGCCAGTCTGTTAGGAGCACACAAGCTCTTCCCGCAGGCACAACCTGTGCTTCCGCATCGTGTCAATAGAAATGTGATGGCATTCCTAGGATTATATGGCGCAGATTTACCCTTCACAAAGCCGGAGTTACTCCCCAGAGGAAGACATGTGCGCCGGGTTATTTTGGTAGACACTCAAACCCTGACCTCGGTACGGGGATTGAGTGATGACCTTGAAGAGGTCTTCATTCTTGACCACCATACCCCACCAACAGAATTGCCTCCTAACTGGTATTTTCAAGGTGAACAGTTGGGGGCTAATGCAACCCTGCTGACGGAAGCCCTTTCGACGCGACTTATCCCCTTGAACCGTATCGAAGCCACACTGTTATTGGCCGGTATCTACGAGGATACCGGCGGACTTACCTATCTGGGGACTACATCCCGCGATATGCGCGCCGCCGCCTGGCTCCTGGATCAAGGGGGAAACCTGGAAATCGTGAGTGAGTTCCTACACCACCCATTATCTCCCGGCCAACAAGTGCTCTATGAAGTACTGTTAGAACACTCAGAGACGTTGGAAATTGACGGTCACCCGGTGCTCATCTCCTGGGCCGAGACATCCCCTGGGTTTGACGAAGAAATATCAACTTTGGCCCATAAACTACGCGACTTACTGGACCCATCGGCGACTTTTGTGTTAGTGGGGGTGCAGGAAAACACCCAAATCGTTGCCCGCAGCAAAACCGATGACATTAACGTGTCTGCCGTTGCCCAACACTTCGGGGGCCGGGGACACAGTCGCGCTGCGGCAGCACTGGTACGAGATCGCTCCGTTCATGCCGTATTAGCGGAATTACAAGAGCTATTGCCCTATTTTATCACCCCGCGCATCAGCGTAAGAGAATTAATGTCCCACGGCGTGCGAACGGTTAAACCCGATACCTCCATCACGCTGGTGGCCAAGAAGATGTTGCATACCGGCCACGAGGGATTCCCGGTCGTTGATGACAACGGCTATGTAGCGGGCTTGGTGACACGGAATGCCGTAGACCGGGCACTACAACACAAATGGGACCGGCAGCCAGTACGCCGGATTATGGAACCCGGCAATATCACCGTATCACCGGAGGATTCGATTGAACGGGTTCGTTCACTGATGATCCAGACAGGATGGGGGCAGATTCCTGTCACACAGGGGAATTATATTATCGGCGTCGTCACACGGACAGACCTAATCCGTCTCCCGCCTACCGAACCGGAAACACAACGCCAGGAAATAGCAGAACAGATGACCCAGGCATTCCCGGCCCCCTTATTAGACCTTATTCACCGTATCGGGGAACAAGCTGCCCAACAAGGATATACGATTTACTTTGTGGGCGGCATCGTGCGGGACCTAATGCTAGGAAAACCCATCTTTGACGTTGACCTAGTTGTCGAAGGTGATGCTATCCAACTGGCCCAAAGACTCACCCACAAGTACGGGGGAGAAGTCCGCACGCACCGGCGTTTCGGCACTGCAAAGTGGATACTACCTGGGGATATAGGGGCTGAGCAACATCAAATTGACCGTCCTATAACACCCAATGGTAAACTCAACAACCTGCCGGAGTTCATCGATCTTGTAACTGCACGTACAGAGTTTTACGAACGCCCCACCGCCCTGCCAACAGTGGAATGGAGCTCGATTAAGCAGGACTTACACCGGCGAGATTTCACCATCAACACAATGGCAGTCCGGCTTGACCCGCAACGCTGGGGAGAATTGCTGGATTTCTTCAGTGGCAAGGCAGATTTGCAAAACGGTGTCCTGCGGGTACTCCATAGCTTGAGTTTTATTGACGATCCGACCCGCATTTTAAGAGCCGCTCGCTTTGAGGCCCGACTAGGATTCAAGCTTGATCCACGCAGCGAAGACCTGATAGCAGAGGCTTTACCTTTGTTAGCACGGGTCACAGGGGGACGTATTCGCCATGAGCTAGACTTGATCCTTGAAGAAGAACGGCCAGAGAACGCATTACAACGGCTCCAAGAGTTAAACGCGCTGGAACAGATTGATCCGGCCCTGATTTGTGATGATTGGCTGCATCAGAAATTTGACATCATCCACGACACCCTAACTCGCTCATTCCAGGCATTAGACAATTCCCAGGTACATCTTGTTAAATGGAATGTATGGCTCTACCGCCTGGAAAACCTAGAATTACACCGCATCACAGAAAAGCTCTTAATGCCTAGCCAATATCTGGACACATTCTTATCCACAAACGACCTCAAAAACAACCTCACAACCCTGGAAAAAACCGAACAACCTAGTAAAATAGTTACTTTGTTGGAGCAGTACCCTGCCGGGTCTCTGATTACTTCCTGGGTAGCCACTGAGAACCAGGACATCAGATACCGCATAGAGCGTTATTGGGAAATATGGAGACATATACAACCCAAGCTCACCGGTACGGAATTACAAACAATGGGTATCAAACCAGGCCCAATCTACCGTGAGATTCTCTGGGCACTGCGAGCCGCATATTTAGACGGCAACATTGAGACGCTGGAAGACGAGAAGACTTTAGTATACAGACTTACCCAAGATAACACTGAAGGATAGGACTATGGCATATTTTTATCCGTCATTTGAGACATTAGAATTAGCTGACCAGATATTGATAGAGATAGGTAACCGGGTCGAAGGATACCAAGGTCGTATTGGTACAAAATGGTATTGGCGCTTACCTGGTGGCGTTTTAGTCACGATTTGGCTAGATTATACAAAAACAGAGCAACGTTGGGATATGCTGCGTGCCGAGGCCACTACCCCTAAAGTCGGGAGTTTCAATTCAGCAGATTTCCCGATGGCGACCTATGGCACGCTACTTACCTCCCCACCCTTTATCCACGAGTTGGAGGGAGAAGCGGAGTGGTCTAACCGGCTCTATTTCCAAATGGGCTACCTCATTGAGGATGTCGTATTATGGATGGAGATGTTACGGGCAGCGGTACTCGATCCCAATGTCAGGCCCCCGGCAACCATACCCGATATTAGTATACTTGAGCGGGAACTGGTTAGCTACGTGGTGCAAGACCTAGACGGATACTTCCGTATTAAAGACCTACATGACCATTTCAAAGACCGGGTATCACGCCAAAGGATTTCAACCCTCGCCCAAAAATGGGAAGCACTGGGGTTACTGACAAAACAACCACGGCGCGTGACGATTGCGCTGCGCTCCCTGGTAGAATTAGAAGAAGAATGAAAATCATGATCACTGGAGAAAAAGGAATGCCACAAATGGACTTAGAACAACGTTGTATCAATACATTACGTGTATTAGCTATGGATGGCGTGCAGAAGGCTAACTCTGGACACCCAGGAATGCCAATGGGCATGGCCGATGTAGCTTATGTACTCTGGACACGACATTTAAGACACAATCCGCATAACCCACAATGGCACAACCGGGATAGATTCGTCCTGTCAGCCGGGCATGGCTCTATGCTCCTCTATAGCTTACTCCATCTCACAGGCTATCCCATCTACTTAGAGGACTTGAAACAATTCCGCCAGTGGGACAGTAAAACACCTGGACATCCCGAACGCGAACCAGAACTGGGCATTGAAACCACGACCGGTCCCCTAGGTCAAGGTTTCGCCAACGGTGTGGGGATGGCTATCGCGCAGAAGCATTTGGCCGCCCGGTTCAACCGCGATGGGTATCCCATTTTCGATCACTACATCTACGCCATCGTATCTGATGGCGACTTAATGGAAGGGATTTCACACGAAGCTGGTTCCCTGGCCGGGCATTTGGGACTGGATAACCTGATCTACTTCTATGATGACAATGAGATCTCTATCGAGGGAGCGACAGAGATAACTTACACCGAAGACGTTCCCGCCCGCTTCCGTGCTTATGGCTGGCATGTCCAGGAAATCGACGGCCACGACACCCAAGCCATTGACGCTGCTATCCAGACTGCAAAGGCAGAGAAGGGCAAGCCACATCTTATCGTCTGCCACACCCATATTGCTTTTGGAAGTCCCAACAAACAAGATAGTGAGAAAGCCCACGGCTCTCCCCTGGGCGAAGAGGAAATCCGGCTGACAAAAGAGGCCCTGGGTTGGACTACCGAGGAACCTTTCTTTGTGCCGGATGATGTTATCGCTTACTACCGCCTGTGTATCCCCAAAGGTGAACAACTTGAAGCCCAATGGCGTGAGACGATGACCAACTATGAACGCGAGTATCCCGCCGAAGCCAAAACGTGTCGCCGTATCTGGAGCGGTGAACTACCCGCAGAGTGGGATGAGGCGTTACCAGATTTCCGCCCCGATAGCGGGCCAATGGCCACGCGCTCTGCCTCCGGGAAAGTTCTCAACGCATTAGCCGCGGTCATTCCCGAACTTATCGGCGGCTCTGCCGATCTTGCCCCTTCCAATAACACTTACCTGAATGGACTAGACGATTTACAAAAAGATAATTATGCCGGGCGCAACTTACGCTTCGGTGTGCGAGAAATAGGGATGGGCGGGATACTCAATGGCTTGGCCGTCTATGGAGGGCTAAAAGTGTATGGGGGCACCTTCGCCGTCTTTTCCGACTATATGCGGCCCACAGCACGGGTCGCCGCCATTATGAACGTCCCGGTAATCTACGTTTGGACCCATGATTCTATCTTCGTCGGCGAGGATGGGCCAACTCACGAACCGGTGGAACAAACGATGGCATTGCGCATGATTCCCAATCTCACCGTAATCCGGCCGGCAGATGCTAACGAGACAGCCGCCGCCTGGAAACTGGCCTTAGAGAATCAAGGACCAACCGCCTTGTTATTAACCCGCCAAAAACTGCCTATTATGCCCGAAATCAAGACCAAGGCTTTAGAGGGTGTATACCGTGGTGCGTATGTAGTGCGGGATTCTTCATTAGATCGCATTGACCTAATCCTGATAGCCACCGGTTCCGAAGTAGCATTGGCTTTGGAATCACAAGAGCTATTAGAACAACGACGCATTGGCACACGGGTTGTAAGTATGCCATGCTGGAATCGCTTTGATGAACAACCCTTGTTCTATAAACTCAGTGTCCTACCCAATAATGTTATCAAACGCCTGGCTATCGAAGCCGGGACAACGCTAGGATGGGAACGCTATGTAGGCTCTCATGGTGCGGTATTAGGTATCGACCGGTTTGGCGCATCAGCACCTTATCCAGTACTACAAAAGGAATTCGGTTTCACCCCGGAAAACGTAGTTCACCGGGCAATGAAACTGATGGCCGAATAGAACATTTATATCGCGTGGGGCAGTCTCCTCTTTCTTTTGAATAACAACCGCAGGGCGGTTCAGTTCAGAAAGAAAGTCTTGACTGCACACAATACATCAGATCCGTCATCCTGAGCGTAGCGAAGGAACCTGCCTTGAGCGAAATCGAAAGGTCTAGATGCCTTGACTTCGCTACTAAGAAAGTCTCGACTGCGCATAACCAGCGTCCCGTCATCCTGAGCTTGTCGAAGGAACCTGCCTTGAGCTTGTCGCAAGGTCTAGATGCCTCGACTTCGCTCGGCATGACGGATTGCGAAATATCTCGACTTTGTTTCTGAACTGAACCATGTCTCTTATGGTTGTTACTCGGCATGACGGGATTGTAGAGCTGAGCGGGGG
>JAFGKB010000087.1 GCA_016928755.1 Anaerolineae bacterium
ATGAAGGTAAAAGAAATAGCGGAAGCCCTTAATTTACAAGTTTTGGCCGGTAAAGAATATCTGGGAGAAAATATCACGGGTGGCTATGCTGCTGATTTACTGAGTTGTGTTATGGCCGGGGCAAAGTCCGGTGATATATGGATTACGCTTCAAACCCATGCCAATATCGTCGCAGTTGCTGCGTTACTCGGCATTCCGGCAATTATTGTCACCGAAGGGGCACCGGTTCCTCCAGAGACTTTGACAAAGGCCGAACAACAGGAGGTTGTGGTTTTATCCAGCTCCCAACCAACATTTGAGACTATAGCACAATTAATAAAACTAGGGTTGTAAGCTATGGCCTCCAACTCAGGCTTGCGCGAATATCGTGCCGACCTCCATCTCCACACTCTCGCCTCAGCTTGTGCCGAGGTCGAAATGCTCCCGCCCTTGGTGCTTGAGGAGGCGCGCTTTCACGGGTTGAATATTCTGGCGATCACAGACCACAACTCAACCGGAAACGTCGCCGCCTTTATGGAAGCCGCAAAGGATACAGAGATTACTGTCCTGCCAGGGATGGAATTGTTGACACGCGAAGAAGTCGATATGATCTGTGTCTTTGATACATTGGAGCAGATAGCTGATTGGCAAGCTTATGTGGATGCGCATTTGCCTCCTTTACAAAACGATCCTGATAGTTTTGGCCCCCAGTTTTTGGTGGATAAAGACGGTGATTTTGTCGCGGAAGATCCATTGATGCGCAAGTTACCGGCGTTGTTAAGTCTGACCGAAGCCATACAACGGATCCATGCGTTAGGAGGATTAGCCATCCCGGCGCATATTGACCGGAAAGTCTATGGCCTAATGCCCGTCTTGGGACTCTGGCCCCCGGACTTGAACGCCGATGCTGCCGAGGTTTCACCTAATATACGTCCCAGTGCCGCACGCCGGCGTTACCCGTCAATCCCTTCCCATATGCCCTTGATCTCAAATTCAGACGCCCACTGCCTGGATGTTATCGGTAGGTCAATGACGGTCTTCGTCCTGCGCCATGCACCGTCCGTCGCTGAACTGCGGTTGGCGTTGCAAGGCGCAGGACAACGCCGGTTCTATGTCCCCTAAAAAGGGAGAGCGGGTGCTCGTAAGACCAAAAGACTCTCCTCGTAAAAAAAGGAACAATGTCACTTTAACATTTTTGAAACCAAGGTATAATCTAAGCATGTGTATTCTAGGCATATTATGCCTAAAAAATATAGCACTTAATAATACCCTTTAATAGGTGAATATATTACAAACGAGGTGAAGGTATGAATGTAGTCTCCACAGAAATTATGCCTGATGATCCCGTTGTTGTACCCGAGAAAAAAGCGCACATGGATGCTATTCTCGATGCAAACCGGGACAGACCTGGGGCAACTATGTTGGTTTTAACGCTATTACAAGAGGAATTCGGATATGTCTCACTCCCAATGCAGAATTATATTTCTGAACAGCTTAAGGTTCCTCTTAGCCATATTTACGGTGTTTTGACTTTCTACTCCTCATTCCGGATGACGCCAATCGGACGCCATCAAGTGAATGTATGTATGGGAACCGCCTGCTATGTACGGGGTGGCCCCACCGTTATTGATAAGCTAGAGCAGGTACTTGGTGTTAAGGTCGGCGAGACCACTGAAGATAATCGCTTTACCCTTGACATCTGCCGTTGTGTGGGGGCTTGTTCACAAGCTCCGGTTGTAATGATTGATGATGATGTTATCGGTCGTGTTAAACCACAAGATATAGCTAAGCTATTACGTAAATACGAATGACCGCATTCCGGGAACTGTCCCAACATATTCTTGATATAGTGGAAAATGGTGTTTCTGCTGGAGCTAAGCTTATTATCCTGACCATTCAAGAAAGTATTGAGACAGACACCCTACAAATCACCATAAAAGATGATGGCAAAGGAATGGATAAAGAGATGCTACAAGCTGTGACGGACCCGTGGGTTACTACACGTACTACCCGCAAGGTAGGATTGGGCATCCCTTTTTTTAAACAAGCGGCAGAAATGTGCGGGGGAAGTTTCGATATTCAATCTGAGGTTGGCAAAGGTACCCAGGTGGTAGCAATCTTCCAGCGCAGTCATATTGACCGCCCCCCTCTCGGTGATTTGGAAGGTACGCTCTTATGTCTGATAGTTGGTTATCCCACCATAGACCTGGTCTACCAGCACAAGGTGGGAGAAAATGATTATGTTCTTGATACCCGTGAAATCCGGCAAGTGTTAGGGGATGATGTCCCACTCTCTGACCCAGAAATATTAGCCTTCCTGCGTTCCACGCTAGAAGAGGGGGAACAATCACTGGGTGATTAAAATGAGCCTGATACAGCCAGATAAATTATGGGTAAGGAAAAAAATTTCGTAAACTTATTTTATTTAAAAAGGCAGGAGGATCCTAATGAAGAGTCTTGAGGAACTGCAAAAGATTAAGGAACGTGCACTTCAACGCAGGAAGTTGTCTGGAGAAGGAACGCGCGCGCGGATCATCGTCGCGATGGGGACTTGCGGTATTGCCGCCGGTGCTCGTGATACTATGGCCGCTATCCTGAAGACCCTGGAAGAGAAGAAGATTACTGATGTAACAGTAACTCAAACCGGATGTATGGGATTATGCGAGTACGAACCTATCGTCCAAGTTAAGGTAGGTGAAGAAGATTTGATAACCTACGGTCATATTGATGTAAACCGGGTCCCGGAACTCATTGAGAAACATCTAATTGGCGGTGAGCCAATGGAAGCTTGGATAATTCAACCAAGCTCCTAATATAAAGAACGAGTATTTTTTTTAGGAGGCTTTATGGTCTATCGAGCGCATGTCCTATTAAGCAGCGCGGCAGAACAATCAGGAGAGATTGAACAAGCGTTACTGGATAGCCTCTATAATTTGAACCTTCAAGATGAGGTACAGGTATTAGAGGTCGCAACCCTGGGGAACCCACGTCTGGAACCCCAAATTGTTGTCTATCCAGAAGGTATCCAGTATGTCAAACTCACACCTGAGAACGTCCAACATATTGTCGAAGAACACTTGTATAAAGGTCGTCTTGTTGAAGATTTGATGTATGTGGAAGAACCTGTCGAACCACTCCCGGCTCCTTCCACAAAAGAAATCCGGGTTGTATTACGCAATATCGGTAAAATTGACCCACTTAACATTGAGGATTACATCGCCGAGAATGGCTACCAGGCGCTTGCCAAGGCACTCACAGAGATGACGCCTGAAGAAGTTATGGAAGAGATGAAGATATCCGGGCTACGCGGTCGCGGTGGCGCCGGATTCCCCACTTGGCTTAAGTGGTCTTTTGCGCAACGCGCCTCTGGTGATGCCAAATATGTGATCTGTAATGGTGACGAAGGCGACCCAGGTGCATTTATGAATCGCCGTGTGCTGGAAGGTGATCCGCACTCAGTGATTGAGGGGATGGCTATTGCCGCGTATGTAATCGGAGCAGAAAAGGGCTACTTCTACGTCCGCGCAGAGTACCCTATTGCTATTAACACCTTACGGGTAGCCATTGAGCAAGCCCGCGAATACGGCTTATTGGGTGAGAATATCTTCGGCTCTGGCTTTGATTTTGATATAGAAATTCGTATGGGGGCCGGTGCTTTTGTCTGTGGTGAGGAAACGGCATTGATGCACTCCATCGAGGGTAAACGGGGTATGCCACGTACTCGCCCTCCCTTCCCCGCACAATCTGGTTTGTGGCAAAAACCCACCAATATCAACAATGTCGAATCTTACGCCAATGTCCCCCAGATTCTACTTAAGGGCGGGGAGTGGTTTGCTTCTATGGGTACAGAGAAAAGCAAAGGTACCAAGACTTTCGCCATCGCGGGTAAAGTTAAGCGTACCGGCTTGGTTGAAGTCCCCCTAGGTATTACCATCCGTGAGATCGTCTATGATGTAGGCGGTGGCATACTCAACGATAAGAAATTCAAGGCCGTCCAGACCGGTGGTCCAATGGGAGGATGTATCCCGGAGCAATACCTGGATATGCCGGTTGACTACGAGACCCTGGGTAAAGTAGGGTCTATTATGGGGTCTGGTGGCTTCGTCGTTATGGACGAGGAAACTTGTATGGTTGATATTGCCCGCTTCTTTATGGAATTCGTACAGGATGAGTCCTGTGGTAAGTGTGTCCCTTGCCGTGTTGGCACACGCCGCATGTTAGAAATCCTGACCGATATCTGTGAAGGACGGGGTAAACCCGGTGATATCGAACGTCTTGAGGAATTAGGCGAATACATCAGAAAAGGTTCACTCTGTGGCCTGGGCCAGGGTGCCCCCAATCCTGTATTGAGTACTATCAAGTACTTCCGTGATGAATATGAGGCACATATTTACGATAAACAGTGCCCGGCCAAAGTTTGCCGCAAGTTGATCGAATATAAGATTGACCCCGATACTTGTATCGGATGTACACGCTGCGCGCGCAATTGCCCTGTAAATTGTATCAGTGGGGAAGCTAAAGAGGTCCACGTCATCAATCCTGATGTTTGTATCCGCTGTGGTATTTGTAGCCAGGTTTGCCCGGTAGATGCCGTGCATATTTACTAAACGGATAGTTTGTAGACAACTCGCCTTGAGTTAGAAGATAGAGGTGACCTATCGTTTCGGGATTGAACACAAAGGGGGAATATATACCTAACGATTATAAAATGTAATTATACAGCAAGCACGCATTATATGGCTCAAAATTATTTATAATGTGCTGCTTTATAGATTATAAGAACATCTCTCCCAGTAGAAAAACATCCGCAAAAAGTTTTCTAGTTAATATAGGAACTATCTTTTAGGAGGACTTTATGACTCAAATTCGCCTGACCATTGATGGGGAGACGGTTGAGGTACCAGCAGGCACCACTGTGTTGGAAGCTGCTGAAAAGGCAGGGGTGCGTATCCCTACCTTGTGCCATCATCCAGATTTGACCCCTACCGGCGCTTGCCGCATGTGTATGGTTGAGATAGAGGGGATGCGTGGGCCGACCACAGCATGTACTCTACCGGCTACCGATGGCATGG
The DNA here is from genome assembly GCA_016928755.1 of Anaerolineae bacterium. Classification (GTDB taxonomy): domain Bacteria; phylum Chloroflexota; class Anaerolineae; order B4-G1; family SLSP01; genus JAFGKB01. Next base: position 5,052 of record JAFGKB010000087.1, read on the forward strand.
TAGTCAAGACCAAGACTGAAAAAGTTATTGACCTGCGGCGTTTTGTGCTCTCTATGTTACTCAGTGATCACCCTAATGATTGTATGCGGTGTGAGGCTGATGGAAATTGTGAGCTACAAGACCTGGTTTATGAATATGATGTGGAATGGCCTACACATACTGGGTTACGCCATAATCGCCCGGTAGATTCTGATCCTAGCCCTGTTATATTAGCAGATATGAATAAGTGTATCCTCTGTGGCCGCTGTGTACGGGTATGCAGTGAGATACAGGGCTGTGATGTCTGGAACTTCTCGGAGCGCGGCTTTGACACTGTTATCGTAGCCGGAGCTAAACAAGATATGTTGGCCGCCGGTTGTGAATCTTGTGGGAACTGTGTTGCTTACTGTCCCACCGGCGCGTTATTCGACCGCGTAGCCAAAGGGTGGGGCCGTGCTGCTCACCAGAAGAAAGTACGCACCACATGTACATACTGTGGGGTCGGTTGCCAATTCGATTTTAATGTTAATACCCAGACCGGTAAAATCACGCGGGTGACATCTACGCCAGAGGCCCCGGCTAACGGTATGGCCCTCTGTGTCAAAGGTCGGTATGGTTGGGACTTTATCCATAGTGACGAGCGACTGACAACACCACTTATCCGCGATGATTCTATGACTGAGGGGCAGTATCCCGGTTTCCGTGAGGCCACGTGGGATGAAGCCTTGGACCTCGTAGCACAGAAACTGGTTTACCACCGGGATAATAACGGTCCGGACAGTGTGGGCTATCTCTCTTCAGCCAAGTGTACCAATGAAGAGAATTACTTAATGCAAAAGCTTGCCCGTGCAGTAGGTAAGACCAATAACGTTGACCACTGCGCGCGGTTATGCCATGCCTCAACCGTTGCCGGTTTGGCGACGGCTCTAGGCAGTGGGGCGATGACGAACTCTATCGCTGATTGTACCGGGGAGGCCAAACTCTACTTCGTAACCGGTTCCAACACAACGGAACAACATCCGGTAATCGGCATTAAGATGCGTAAAGCCATTCGCGAGCAAGGGGTGAAGTTAATCGTTGCCGACCCACGTAAAATCGACCTCTGTAATCTGGCGACTTTGCACTTGCAACACCGCCCCGGCACCGATATTGCCCTCTTTAATGGCATTATGCGCGAGATCCTGGTTAATGGCTGGGAAGATAAAGAATATATCGCCGCACGTACCGAGAACTTTGAAGCCTTTAAAGAAACTATAATGAAATACACGCTGGAGCTTACGGAAGAGATCACGCGGGTTCCAGCGGACAAAATTAAAGAAGCCGCTCGGCTCCTGGCAGAAAACAAGCCCGGTGCCGTCTTCTGGGCGATGGGTATCACCCAACATACTACCGGCACGATGAACGTTATGAGCTTGGCTAACTTGCAGATGTTGTTAGGCAATCTTGGCGTACGAGGGGGCGGTGTCAACCCGTTACGTGGTCAGAACAACGTCCAGGGGGCCTGTGACCTGGGCGCGCTTTCCAATGTCTACCCCGGTTACCAGAAGGTCGTGGACCCGGCGATGAAAGAGAAGTTTGAGGCCGCTTGGGGGGTTAAAGGCTTACCGGATAAGATCGGGCTTACTGTTGTGGAACTGATGAATGCAGCGCATTCGGGCGAAGTTAAAGCCCTTTACATCCTGGCCGAAGATCCTATGACGTCTGACCCTGACCTCAATCACGTTCGCGAAGCTTTGCAAAACTTGGACTTCCTGGTTGTCCAGGATATCTTTATGACAGAGACCGCTAAGTATGCCGACGTTATTCTACCCGGTGCGTGTTTTGCTGAAAAAGAAGGGACTTTTACAAGCACCGAGCGGCGTATTCAGCGCGTCCGCAAGGCCGTGGATGCTCCTGGAATCTCCCGGCCTGATTGGCAAGTTCTCTGCGAAGTTGCCACACGGATGGGCTACCCAATGCATTATAATACCCCCTCTGACATCATGGACGAAATTGCGGCTACAACCCCAATCTACAGCGGCGTTCACTTCTGGAGATTGGATGCCGGCGAGCCATTACAATGGCCGGTCCGGGGGGATGACCATCCTGGTACACCTATTTTGCACGTGGGCCAGTTTGCCCGTGGCAAAGGATTATTTACCGCTAACGAACACATTGAACCTCGAGAAGCGCCGGATGACGATTATCCCTTCACCATGACCACCGGGCGGGTTCTCTACCACTGGCATGGGGGAGAGCAAAGCCGTCGTTCCAAAAACCTCATGGCACTTTACCCGGAGCCTTTAGTGGAGATTAACCCTGATGATGCTGCGCGGATGGGGATTGCAGAGGGTGATAAACTCCAGATAGCCTCGCGTCGTGGTGAATTTGTCGCCCGCGCATGGGTAACCGACCGTGTCGCATCGGGCCTTATCTTCGGCACCATGCACTTCCCTGCCGGGAATGCAAACTGGGCCACCGGTGCTTTCCTGGACCCCATCGCTAAGATACCTGAATACAAGGTTAGCGCGGTGAGAGTACAGAAGATTGTGTAAGGTAAAAAGCCTGGATAATAACCACTTATTTCTAATTTTAGGAGGTCAATAATGACTAATGGAACCCCAGAAGTAAAGATTGATGCTTTGTCCCCGGCACAGATGGCTGTAAAAGCTGAGGCCGTAGGTGTTAAAAAGGCAACGATGGCGGCTGATAAGCTTTTTGTTCTCGGTTTGTTGGCGGGTGCGTTTATTGGGTTGGGTGCTATTTTTGCAACGACTATTGCTACCGGTGGCAGTGCGCTGCCGTTTGGTGTGAAACAGATGTTGGTCGGGTTGGTTTTCTGTGTAGGCCTTATTTTAGTTGTAGTGGCCGGTGCGGAACTATTTACGGGTAACAACCTCGTTGTCATCGCTCTACTTAGTAAGAAAATTACCACCGGTCAATTACTCTATAATTGGGGTATTGTCTATCTTGGTAATTTTGTGGGATCTGTTTTACTGGCTTTTATTAATGCCTTGGCACAGCAGCATATGAAAGGCGGCGGACAGGTTGGCGTCACAGCCCTTAACATCGCCAATGCCAAGTGCGGACTAGATTTTGTTCCCGCGTTGGCCTTGGGTATTATGTGTAACTTTATGGTCTGCCTGGCAGTTTGGCTCACCTTCTCCGCGCGTTCGGCAACGGACAAAGTCTTGTTGGTACTCTTCCCCATTGCCGGATTTGTCGCCGCCGGATTTGAGCACAGTGTGGCCAACATGTACTTCATCTCTTCGGGCTTGTTTATCAAAAGTGGTGCCCCGGCTGCCTTCTGGAATCAGATCGGTATGGCTGCCTCGGACTTCGCCGATCTTACCTGGGGAAACTTCTTCATCAAGAACTTATTGCCGGTAACCCTTGGTAATATCATCGGTGGTAGTGTCATGGTCGCCTTTGTTTACTGGTACGTGTACCTGCGCAATAGCGAGTAAGTTAGTTAGCTCGAACTCATATTAATAAAAGAAATGGCCTTCACTGGATAGTGGAGGCCATTTCTTATTAATATTCAGTGTGTAGAGTCGCTTTTGAAGCCTGTTAAACAGTAGGCTGTGGAATTTCCTGGCTAAAGGATACAGTACCGCTATAAATGTATTTTTGGTTAGTGTGCAACTTGGACTATACTTAGTTTGTTAAACTGGTACCGGGAAGTCTGAATCACGGATTAATCAGATTGCACGGATTCCACTGATTAGGAAGGTGCCAGCGTCAAATCATCTTCTTAACCTTGCACGGCAGGC
>JAFGKB010000088.1 GCA_016928755.1 Anaerolineae bacterium
ATCTCCATTCTAAACCTTATATGTTAACAAGGCTTTAAGAAATGGTTATGGTTCTATGTGCTCCAGTAAGACCGTAAAGTTTTCCTGTGCATATTCACAAACGGCAATGACGTAATCAAAGGGGGCTATGTAATACTTCGCTGACGTGCTGGCTGTACTACAGCGAGATGTCTACACCTGCGCCAGCATTTGTCTTTTAGTCGAACGCAGTTATAATTTTGTCGTAGTCGTTTGGTTTTATAAGTAGACTAGATGTGACGCACCCAAACGGTTACATCTTAAGCGATGAGGCTCGCTGGGCTTAGCCCGTTGTCGTAGAAGACTGATGGCCTCTACTCACGCTGTACTGCGTGGAGTAGAGGCCATTTTTTTTAGAGAGGTATTTTTTGCATGATTTTTCACAGCATTCTATTTGAGAGACCTGAACACAAACCGACGCCCGAAATCTCGGAAGCGCCGGACTTTTTCGTGGATTTGAATCTCGATCAAGTAATTGCCACGATTACCGCCGGCAAACAAGCATACCAGCTTGAACCATTCTTCTATACTCCTTTACACGATATTGATGCCATTTACTACCGGCAGGGTGTAGCGCGAGACCTCGAAAACACCACGCTGTTGGAGAACATCAAAACCTTTGCGCACAAAATGAGCCTGGTGCAGCGGTATCTCGGCCTGGTCGGGAAACTGACCTACAAATATCACAAGGCCGGTTGGTTTGTGGAAGCCGTGGATATGTATTGCGAGGCAGTGACCGGCCTGGCACGAGATTTGAAGCAAGCTACATTAACCGCGCGTGGCCTGTTGGCTTTTCGTGATTACATCACCGCTTATGTCAATGCTGATACTTTTATGACATTACTGGCTGAAACACAGCAACTTAAAGCTGCTTTGGGAACCGTTACCTACTGCGTACTGATCAAAGGGCTGCGTGTCAAAGTACGCAAATATGAAAATGAAAGCGATTACAGCGCGGAAGTCGAGGCCACCTTCGAGAAATTCAAACAGGGCGCGGTGAAAGATTACCGAGTCAAACTTGCAGTAGGGTCCGGCATGAGCTATGTCGAAGCGCAAATCCTGGATTGTGTCGCCAAATTGTACCCCGACATCTTCGCCACACTTGAGACGTATTGCACACAGCACGACCCATTTCTTGACCCAACTATCCGCACTTTTGACCGGGAGATTGAATTCTATGTGACCTATCTGGATTACATCGCCGACATCCAACGGGCGGGGCTAAATTTCTGTTACCCACAGATCAGCGCTGCTGACAAAAACATTTACAATATGGATGGTTTTGATATCGCTCTGGCCCATCAGTGTGTGACCGAACAAGAACCCACAATCTGCAATGACTTTTATTTACAAGACACAGAACGCATTATCGTCGTCTCTGGGCCAAATCAAGGCGGGAAAACGACCTTCGCGCGCGCCTTTGGACAACTGCATTACTTGGCCTGTCTGGGACTCCCCATTCCCGGTAGGGAAGCCCGCCTCTTCCTATACGACCAACTCTTCACGCATTTCGAAAAGGAAGAGGACATCCGCAATTTGCGAGGCAAGTTACAAGATGACCTGGTCAGAATTTACGCGATTCTCAATGCTGCCACGCCTAACAGTATCATCATCATGAACGAGATTTTCACCTCTACGACGCTCCACGACGCGAGCTTCCTCGGTAGGAAAATTATGGAGCGCATCATCCAATTGGATCTGTTATGCATGTGCGTGACATTCATTGATGAACTGGCAGATATGAGCGAAAAAACCGTCAGTATGGTCAGCACCATCGTGCCTGAAAATCCGGCTTTGCGGACCTACAAAATCATCCGCAAGCCGGCCGATGGGCTGGCTTACGCGATGTTCATTGCCGAGAAGCACCGCCTCACCTATACCCATATTCAGGAGCGTATCCAAGTATGAAAGTCCATCTTATGTATCGAGACCGGGATTTTGACCTCCAGCAGCCGCTGCCTGTAAACGAAGCCGCGCTAACCCAAGACCTGGAATTAAATACCTTGTGCAACGCTATGGCACGTGCGGACGGATTTCTGTATGAGGTAGCCGCGATAGCTGTTCTATGCAGTTTGACCGATTCTGATGCTATCCGTTATCGCCAGGAGGTTCTCCAGGATTGCCTCAAAAACCCCACCGTGGTCAGGGATATTTATCAGATTCCCCTAGACGCCACGGCTAACAAACGACACCATTGGATGGGTGTCTTGAGCCGCTACCACCCAAGCAGCATCCTGTACGGGGCCAATCAAATGCTACAGATGTTTATAACATTACTCAAAAAACTACGGGGCATCGCCGATGAACACGCCGGCAAGTTTTCGTCCGAGGGATTTCGCAGATTTTTCGCTATGCTTCAAAGTGAACTGGATGACACGTATTTCGCCGAGGTTGAAGCGCACTTACAGGCATTGGAATTCCACAACGGCGTTTTGCTCAGCGCAGAACTGGGGCAGGGGAACGAAAGCGGCCATTATGTCCTACGTGAACTAACCCATGACAACTGGCAATGGGTGAAGCAGGTTTTCACCAAGAAATCGCCCGTCTATAGCTTCAGTATCCATCCGCGCGACGACCACAGCGCCAGGGCCTTGGGAGAACTGAAAGACCGGGGGATCAATCTAGTCGCTAACGCGCTGGCCCAATCCGCCGACCACATTGACAGTTTTTTCAAGGCATTGCAAACTGAATTGGCCTTTTACATCGGGGGTTTGAACTTATACGAACAACTCGACACTTTAGGAGAACCCATCACATTCCCTATACCTGCGCCGCCTACGGCGCGCCACCATACGTTTACGGGATTATACGATGTCTGCCTGGCTCTGACGATGCGACAAAAAGTTGTGGGCAACGATGTGAATGCCGAGGGCAAAGACCTGGTAATTATAACGGGGGCGAACCAGGGTGGTAAGTCCACGTTTTTACGCAGCATTGGCCTGGCCCAATTGATGATGCAATGTGGGATGTTCGTCGCAGCAGAAGCAGCCTTCCATGCCAATAGTTGTCGCGGACTCTTCACCCACTACAGACGCGAAGAGGATACAACTATGAAAAGCGGTAAACTGGATGAGGAACTCAGTCGCATGAGTACTATCATCGGGCAACTCACACCGGATTGCATGGTCTTGTTCAATGAATCGTTTGCAGCGACAAATGAGCGTGAGGGTGCCGAAATTGCGCGGCAAATCGTGAGGGCCTTGCTGGACAAGCACATCAAGGTCTTCTTTGTGACCCACTTGTACACACTCGCGCGGGACTTTTATGTAAAGGATATGGAAAATGCCCTATTCCTACGCGCAGAGCGACAAGAGGACGGCAGCCGCACGTTCAAGCTAAACGAGGGCCAGCCATTGGAAACCAGCTTTGGCGAAGATTTATACCAGCAGATATTCGAGAAAAATACCCAAATGTTCCCCGGCCACAACAGCCAGTTGGACCCAGTATAACTGTGACCTAAGCGTACCCGGCCCCTACAGAGATTCTTGTAGTGTCTTACTCTTAAGGTTCCGGTGTAGGCGTTACAGTTACCTCCGGCAGAGTTGGCATGGGTGTGGGCTTCCAACGTGCGGTTACCGTCCCCACACATGGGTCATAATCCCAGCCCAGGGTCACCTGGAAATCCACCGGACTGCCCTCCACCGGTTCACTGATAATATCACCGGACTGGCGTTTGTAGATACTCAGCAACTTATATAACGGCGAACCTTTACTGGTTGTCGTATAATCCACAATTTCCGTGCGTGGCGTCCCCTCGGTCGGTTCAATGCTGACCACTTCAAAACCCTCAAGCCGCAAACGCTCGGCAGCGACGATGCCCCAATCGGAGTTCCCGGTACCGTTGCGGATAGCTACCCGGTAAGCACGCTGTGAGGCGCGGCTGCTAACCGGGGGTTGCGCCGCTTCTTGCATAAAGCTGTAGAGGGTCTCATGGTTGGGGGCCAAGACGGCACCCCCATTAGGGGCCGTCATTGATCTCAAAAGCGAGTCGCCCCGGATAAAGCGGCTCTTGGCGTCCCGCATATCCAGGCGCAAGGCGACAGAGCCGAGATAGAGAAGTTCCGTCAAGCTCATGTCGGTCTCCACGGTATCCTGGTAAGCGGACCACAGTTCCGGGACCCGGGCGACCATATTTTGAGACATGGCCTGGGCATAGATAGCATAGAGCACCTTCTGCTGCCGGCGGTGCCGGTCAAAATCAGAGGTATTCCACCGAGAGCGAGAATACCACAGGGCATATTTGCCGTCCAGGTGGTGTACACCCGGCTCCAAGTCAATGTCCGTGGCCCCGGTCGCCGACTCCTCATCAGGGTAAGTATCGTGGAAAGGACACTCGACGACAATATCCACACCGCCAACGGCATCTACGATAGAGCGGTAGCCGTTAAAGTCCACCATTGCATAGTAATGGATAGGAATACCGAAGTTATATTCAACCGTTGCCTTGATCATACCCGGCCCACCGCCGGGGTAGCCGTTCTTGTGGCCCCGTAAATAGGCGGTGTTAATCTTATCCAGGCCCCAGGTAGGAATCCAGGCATAGTAATCACGGGGAATAGAAATCAAACTCACAGCCGGCATATCGGGGAAGACAGAGGCAACCAACAGCACATCGGTGCGGGCGATATCCTCACCAGGACGGCGGTCGCTCCCTAAGAGCAAGATGTTAATCGTCCCTTTGGGCTGCCAGATGATGGGCATGGGAGTGGGCTGGGGCAGTAAAGAGGTGATAACGCCGGTTGTAGTTAACACCGGCGGCGGAGCCGGAAGATGGATCGGCCCAGGGGTCTCAGTCGGCGTAGCGGTAGGGGTTGGTGTGTTGGTAGGCGACGGGGTAGCCGTCGGGGTAGCGGTAGGCGACGGCGTCCACGTCGGCTGCGGTGTCGCGGTAAGCGTTGGTGCGGCGCTGATAACCGCCGGCGTCGAGGTAGCCGTTACCTCAACAACATCAGGCGCACCTATCCCCCAGGAGCGCATCCCGGAAATCAGAAGGACCACCAAGCCCAGAAATATCAAACCCTCAAAAATTCGCGCCCATTGCTTCATAGTACAGAAAAATCTCCCCCTAGAATAATTACGTAAAATTTATCATACCACGCACCTTAATAAAATCAACGCAAAACAGGTGAAATATGCTATAATGAAAAGAGGGGTTTCTATGATCACACATTATAGGGAGGAAATAATGAAAAAACGTGGTAGAAGTAAAGCAGCGCAAATTATGTTCCTGGTCCTGACAATTCTGGTCTTACTCAGTATGGTACTCAGTGTTTTTAGCTACATTCTTCCAACGATGTAAACCATCACTACTTTAAAAAATTTAGCGACTCACCACAAAACAGGAGGAGTCAATATGTCAATATTACAGCCTCGGGATCTTGCCTTACGCGAGTTCCACATTTCAAAGCTGGCCCGCGACCATTATCAGTTTGACCAAACCCTTTTCTCACTAACCGGGAACGTAATCTTCGCCAACTTCCGCGCTGCCCGTGTCTTCGCCCAGAAGATGAATGACAAACGCGACCTGGTTAACTTTCCAGAAAAAGCGGTGCGCGCCGGACAGATTAACGCTATGGGATTGATTGATGAGATACTACACTACGTTATCACTCAATACCGTAAAAGTAAAAATCCCCAAGCTATCAAGAACGCGCTGGTCTATTTAGAAAAGACCCTGACAAAAGAAGCTGTGGATAAGGCCCTACAGGAGTTCTGCGAAGAATTCCCCCCGGTCGCCGTCTATCAGGGCAAGGTCAGCCTGGATGCCTACTTAAGCGGGGAAACCGAGGGAACACCCCACCGGGAGGTGGCCCTTGAGGAAATGCTTTTATTATGGTTGGCTAACACCAACCCGGCTTTTGAGCCGTTTATGGAATTATTTGACGATAACCGGCTGGACAAGTTGACGGCTTATCCTAATGTTATGAAACAACTCCATACCTACTTCGAGACACAACCTCGCTTTGGCCCTGACAATCAAAACCTGATCGATATGTTGCGTACACCGGCCCTCAAACATCCCCACTCCCTGGAAGAGCAATTGGACTATATCCGCAGCCGCTGGATCACAGTTCTGGGCAGCTATCTCTACCGCTTGCTCAGCAGCCTGGACTTTCTGGCCGAGGAAAATAAGATGTTCTTCGGCTTTGGGCCTGGCCCGGAGGCTTTCAAGCCTTATGAATTCGGCGCGCAGGAAGAAGAGATCGAGAACTTCAGCCCGGACAGCGACTGGATGCCCCGCCTGGTACTGATCGCAAAGAATACCTATGTGTGGCTGCACCAATTATCTGAGGAGTATGGGCAGCAAATCACAAGGTTGGACCAGGTTCCCGATGCGGAATTGGACAAGTTGCACAGTTGGGGGATTACGGGCCTGTGGCTTATTGGGTTATGGGAGCGCAGTGAGGCATCCAAACGGATTAAGCAAATTATGGGCAACCCGGAGGCGGTGGCCTCGGCCTATTCGCTAAAGGGCTACCGCATTGCCAACGACCTGGGGGGCGAGGAAGCCTACCAGAATCTAAAAGACCGAGCGTGGCGGCGGGGGGTGCGGATGGCTAGTGATATGGTCCCCAACCATATGGGGATCGATTCCGACTGGGTCATCCACCATCCCGATTGGTTTGTCGGCCTGGACTATCCCCCCTTCCCCGGCTACACTTATAATGGCACCGACCTGTGTGAGGACGAACGGGTCGGGGTTTATATTGAAGACCACTACTACACCCACTCTGATGCGGCGGTTACCTTTAAGCGGGTAGACCATTGGACAGGGAACACTAAGTATATCTACCACGGCAACGACGGCACCAGTATGCCTTGGAACGATACGGCACAGCTTAACTATCTTATGCCGGAAGTCCGAGAGGCCGTGATCCAGACGATTCTTGACGTGGCCCGCCGCTCCCCCATTATCCGCTTTGATGCGGCAATGACCCTGGCAAAACGCCACTACCAGCGACTATGGTTCCCGCAACCGGGCACCGGGGGGGACATCCCTTCACGGGCAGATTATGCGATGACCAAGGAAGCGTTTGATGCCGCGATGCCGGAGGAGTTCTGGCGCGAGGTGGTGGATCGCATTGCCACAGAAGCACCGGACACGCTGTTGCTGGCCGAGGCGTTCTGGATGATGGAGGGGTATTTCGTCCGCACTTTGGGGATGCACCGGGTTTACAACAGTGCTTTTATGAATATGCTCCGGGATGAGAAGAACGTGGAATACCGGCAGCTTATTAAGAACACCCTGGAGTTTGACCCGCAGATTCTCAAGCGCTATGTGAACTTTATGAACAACCCCGACGAGCGCACCGCAGTGGATCAGTTCGGCAAGGGCGATAAGTACTTCGGTATCTGCACGCTGATGGCTACGATGCCGGGGCTGCCGATGTTCGGCCACGGGCAGGTCGAGGGCTATGCGGAGAAGTACGGGATGGAGTTCCGCCGGGCTTACTGGCAGGAACAGCCTGACCCCTGGCTGGTCGAACGGCACCAACGCCAGATTTTCCCCATCCTCCACGAGCGGTATCGCTTTGCCGAGGTGGATAACTTCTTGCTCTATGATTTCTATACCGCAGATGGCAATGTGGATGAGAACGTCTTTGCTTACTCCAACAATACCGGGGGTAAGCGCTCCCTGGTGCTCTACCATAATAAATATGCCGAGACAACGGGCTGGATACGCACTTCGGCAGCCGTTGCGGTCAAAGGCCCGGATGGAGAGAAGGAACTGGTCCAGAAGAGCCTGTCCGAAGGGTTAAGTATCCCCTATGATGAGCATACCTACTTGATCTTCCGGGATGCGATGAACGGGATGGAATATATCCGCAATGCCAAAGACCTATGCGAGCGGGGACTGTATGCAGAACTTCACGCTTACCAGAGCTATGTCTTCGTGGATTTCCGCGAAATCCACGACAACGAATGGCGGCAATACGGGCAACTGCACCGCTATCTTAACGGTAAAGGGGTCCCCAACATTGACGAGGCATTGAAGGAGCTGTTCCTGGAGCCGGTCCATGCCCCCTTCCGTATGCTGGTGAGCGCGCCGGCTTTCAAATGGCTCATTGAGGCACAGGTAGAGGAACCGGGGGAGACTGTAGACGAACGGATTTTAAGCCAGGTTGAGCAGAAGATGATGGACCTCTTAACGGCGATTGAGAATGCAGCGGAATGCACCGGTGACGCGGAGGTGATAGCCCAGGAAGTACGGGATAAACTAGACACGATCCTGGCATTACCGGTACGTCTAGCCGAGGCAGCACCGGAGGAAACAGAATACGCTGAGGCCGTGGCGTATCTTACAGAAGGTTTAGAGGACAACCCGCCGGAAATCTGGGGCACGATCCTGGGCCTACTCTTTACCCACGCTCTGGGGAAGATGGTCAGCGAGGAGAATTTCGCCGAGATCAGCCGGAGCTGGATTGACGAATGGCTATTGGGCAAGCTGATGGCTAACGCCCTGCAAGAGATGGAAGTGAGCGCGGATGATGCCTGGCGCGCCGTTGCTGTGAGCAAGATTATGTTGAGCTATCCAGAATGGCTCAAGGAAGAAGCGGATCAACAACAGACCAG
>JAFGKB010000329.1 GCA_016928755.1 Anaerolineae bacterium
TGCACTTTCTTAAGTGCCCGTGATTTCTTAATCACGCAGCACCTGATTTTCGTTATCGTTGGTGTAGCTCGCCACATGGTAACTCCTATGAAAATCGGTGCATTGCACTTTCTTAAGTGCGTTGCACCTGATTTTCGTTATCGTCGGTGTAGCTGGCTACATAGTTGGTATTATGCCAACTGCTGAGCCAGTTTACAGGCCGGGTAGACTTTCTCCCACGGAAGCGTGCCCTTTACTTGTAAAACGGTAACCTCGGCGTCGATAGCCTCGCGCCCCATCGCAGCAGCTACCGAGACCCGGTGGTTACCATCCCGGACAAAGTAAACGTCCCCAACTTGAATCAGTTCCACCGGGGGCAGAACTATCCCCATAATCCTTGCCGCAGCTATTTGTAGCCAGCGCTGCTTGTTATGAGACTTAATAGGATGGAAGTCCCTGTCAAAATCCTCACTGCGTCCCTCACTGCCCTTTATCTGGCTAAGGGAAACGCATTTGATACCGGCATAAGAACGCCTGGTGATTGTACACTGGGACTCGACTTCTTTTAATGACAGCAGGTTGTTTGACCGGTTAGCCAGTCGATTCCACAACTGAACGAACGCACCTTTCCATTGTGCCCGATGATAAAGTCCTAATGCAGCTTTTACACTTTCGATGTCGCGACTTTTACGATTTACGGTCCCAGATACCTGCATTCCTGGTGAATAACTCCCTGTAAACATAACCTGCTCCTTTCAGCTCACCCCTTTATGTGAGTGAATCTATCTCTATCTTACTTATGGCCCGTTTCTACTACGTTGCTTCAAGCGTTTCACAAAGCGTTTCATAGTACGTTTCCGCATAGAATTACTGCATACGGCTGCACTCTTCATTGATTTACAGTTTATGTTTATCATCTTTTTTAATCCTTCTATAGACGCAAAAAACGAGCGGGGCCTTCTCGCTTATATGGGCCTATATTACAGTGCCCAAATCCGGTCTTCGCCGGAACCCGCTCGCCGGTAATAATTTATATGGGTAATAGGATTGTATTTATCCCGGCAACGGGTGATTATTCGCTGCAAAATGAAGGGTATGAAGCGTCATCTGATTTCGATCTGTAATTATCATTGGTATCTCCTTATCATCCATTCAAACTGGGCTTATTGTAAGTGATATTTCGATTGTGTGCCTCCGGCATCCAGGTAGAATATTACCTGGTCAATTGGGGAGTTCTCGAAGAACTGAACCGCCCCGCCTTGAAATAAAAACGCCCACCAAAATTTTGCATTATTTTAAACTTCTCTATATAATAAGAACGTCAATGGATTTATAAAAATAAGCCGCCTTGACATTTAGGCTCCAACGTACGTTCCATAATTGATGGTTACAGGAATTTGGGTCACTAACTTTAAAAATATACTAGTACTCCTTCAAAGTGTAATTGACGGGTAGTTTGACTGCACATGGAGCCTATCTTTAGCCCATCATCTAATACTTGAAAGAGTACGAGTATGCAGGAGAAGCCTTATGCCCAGTTTTATGAAGGATGTTTTAGGTGTTATTATGGGTGGTGGAGCCGGGACACGGCTCTACCCGCTAACTAAGTTACGGGCGAAACCCGCCGTCCCCCTAGCTGGCTACTATCGGCTCATTGATATTCCGATCAGTAATTGTATCCACTCAGGGGTAAATCGCATTCATATTCTAACGCAGTTCAATTCGGTATCCCTGCACCGTCATGTAACCCAGACCTACCGTTTCGACAGATTCTCAGGTGGCTGGGTGCAACTCCTGGCAGCAGAACAAACACCGGTGAGTTCTTCCTGGTACCAGGGCACAGCCGATGCCCTGCGCAAACAGCTCTACCAGATTCAAGTCCCCAGACCCGAAGATGTCCTTATTCTCTCCGGTGACCATCTTTACCGGATGGACTACAGCAAGTTCGTCCAATTCCACAAGGAAAAAGAGGCAGATATTACTATTGCTGTGAAGCCGGCAACAGCAGATGAGGCAACCCGTTTTGGTATTCTGAAAGCCGATGAGGCGAGTCGCATCCATAGCTTCCGTGAAAAACCCCCTATGGAAGAACTAGACGGATTGGAAAGCTTGCCTGGCGACAAACCCTATATGGGATCAATGGGCATCTATGTTTTCCGTACCAAGACGTTGGTCAACATCCTGCGCACAGAAACAGGTTCCGACTTCGGCAAGCACATTATCCCGGCCGCTATTGAAAAAGGGTTGAAGGTCTATGCCTACCCATTCGGTGGTTATTGGGAGGATATTGGGACTATACGGGCCTTCTACGAAGTCAATCTTGAACTGGCCCACCCCAATGCCCGGTTCGACCTTTACCAAGCGGAATGGCCCATTTACACACGTCCGCGCCACCTACCCGGCAGCCGGGTGATTGATTCGAGCCTGACCCAGGTGCTTTTGGCCCCCGGATGCCAGATTGAGCGCGCGGCCATAACCGGAAGTGTCGTAGGACTACGCAGTGTCGTCCACCCAGGAGCACATCTCCACAAGGTTGTGATGATGGGAGCCGACTACTATGAGACAGAGGCTACCAAGCAGGAAAATAGCCGCGTGGGGTTACCCAATATCGGGGTAGGTGAAGGCAGCGTTATTGAAGATGCTATCCTAGATAAGAATGCCCGCATTGGCCGTAATGTGGTTATTCGCAGCCATAAAGGTCAACCGGACGAAGAACAAGAGAGCTATATGATCCGGGATGGTATTGTGGTTATCCCCAAGAATATAACCTTACCGGATGGTACAATTATTTAAAAGATGAGGCGTGATGCGTGAGCCATAAGCGGAAGGGATATTCCTTCCGCTTATGTTGTATAGCCCAAGATTACAAAAGTCTGCGTTAAGTTCATCTACAGAGATAATCAAGACTTTTGTAGTCTCAGCTTCCCGCATTTGTCCGGTCTGAATTATGCTATAATTGGCCCTATGGAAGAGATAACTTATCCCCGTTGGGTAAAAGTGCTCTATCAAGAGCATCTGTTTCTAGCCGGACAAGGCGTTTACCCCGCCGTCCTGTGTACTGCCTTATGTCTAGGGCTTTTTGCCGCCCGTGCTTATATGACGCACACCTGGACCTTCTATTTTCTGCTCTGGAACCTCTTTCTCGCATGGGTCCCCTACTTGGGCAGCTTATGGGCTATGCGGCTGCATAAGAAACATCCTAAATGGTGGTGGGCACTTCTAATCCCTGGAATGTTATGTATTGCTTTCTTCCCTAACGCCCCTTATATCATCACCGATTTCCTCCACCTTGCACATCGCCCGCCAATCCCCCTATGGTATGACATCGGCCTCATTACCAGCTTTGCCTGGACCGGGATTGTGTTGGCCATTTATGCACTGCGGATTATGCAAGAAATAGTCAAAAACCTGACCAATCCTGTGATTAGCTGGGCTTTCGCCCTGATGATTGTCGCACTCAGCGGCCTGGGTATCTACCTGGGACGATTTTTGCGGTGGAATAGCTGGGATTTAGTAGTCCAACCCAAAGCAGTACTTTACGATATCGCCATCCGCTTGCGCCACCCTCTGGGTAACTTACAAACAGTAGGTGTCACACTACTCTTCAGTACGTTGTTATTTACGTGTTATCTTGCCCTCACCGCGGGACCATTCACAAAGCAAAGTTAGAGTTTAGGATAATTTTAATACAAATTTATTAAATATTACACCCCGGTTGTGCTATAATAGTTTTTAAAAGCCATTCTCAAGCTAAAAGGTAATCCGTATACCTGTATTATCCTGGAGGCAACTATGAAGCACATAACCCGATGGATACTGGCTTGTTGCATACTTACCGGCATCATTTTTATATTTTTATACCTCCAACCCACAGAACCAGTACTAGGTATCAATGGAAGTATACAGAAAATCATCGTTCAGCGCATGTTGGACGGAGTGACCTCAAATGTCACCAGCTACGATAGTGGGTGGATCAATCACACTGTTGATTTTGACACCAAAGAAGCCGTATGCGTCACGCTCTATGCCCAAGGCGGAAGTGCCGATTGGACATACCAACTGAGTAGCAACTACGGTTATAACCGGAGCCACACAGGTGCAGTCACTCTCTATACTTTTTGTCCCTGGCCTAGGGAAGGCACATATACCCCAGTCATCGACCAGCATAGTCCGGGAACATTTACCCTAAATCCCGTTTATCCTGACCTGGTAGCAACACAGCCAAGTCCAGATAATGGAGCTAGTTTTCCCCCATTCTGCGAAGGACAAACCATCAATTGGTACACAACCGTCACCAATAATTCACGAGCCAAAGCGGGGGGAACTTATGTTGCATACTTCATCGTCACAAATCCCGATGACTACTTTTATCCATTTGCCGAGGTGGGCGTCGGAGGACTGGACCCCAATGAATTCCAAGTTGTTTATGCCTCACATACCTTCCAAGCCACAGACACCGGCACCCGCTATCTCAATGTGGAAGCAGACCCCGGAGATGGAGAAGCTGAAGCAGATGAGACTAACAACCGGCAATCTTACGGGCCATTCCAGGTCACCAGTTTCCCAACTAATCCCACGCTTTCCACACCCGCCAACCAAAGCCACCTATGCACGACCCGGCCCACATTCCAATGGACAAGTATTTCGGGAGCTAACAACTACCATATCCAAGTGGATAATAACATCACATTCTCCTCACCGGAGATTGATATAACAACCCCAGGCACAGCTTACACCCCCTACAGTGATTTGGCTCCAGATGACTATGTCTGGCGAGTGCAGGCCAGTAACAACTGTGGCAACGGAGTATGGTCACCGGTATGGGAATTAACACTGCTCACCACGCCCAGAGCACCCACACTCCAAAGCCCGGCCAGTGGCAGCCACCACTGTGATGCACCGGCCTTGAGCTGGACAACAATCACCGGGGCCACCAGCTACCGGCTCCAGGTAGATAATAGCGAGAGTTTCAGCTCACCAGAGATTGATACCACCACAAGTTACAATAGTTATAGCCCTGGATTTGGACTAGGTGAAGGCACATACTATTGGCGTGTATTGGCTAACAATGCTTGTGGGGCAGGAGTCTGGTCAACAAGCCGGAGATTTATTATCGAAGGGTCACCACCTACCCCAGTCCTACTCTCTCCCCAGGACAACACGATTAAGTGTGACCCAACCCCGACGCTAGATTGGTACTCCGTGAGCGAAGCTGACACCTATTACATCGAAGTTGCCGACAATATAGGATTCAACGCTCCAATGATTGCCGAGAATACCACCAGTTCCAGTTACACACCGCTAAGCCCACTCAACCCAGGCTTATACTATTGGCGGGTCTATGCCGCCAATGGTTGTGGGCAAAGTGCCTGGTCTGCAAGCAGGCGGGTTAATATCCTGACGACACCCACCGCACCCGGCTTAATAATGCCCCTCAATCATAGCCAAAGCAGCACGACATTGCCGGTCTTTACCTGGCAAGCGGCGAATCTGGGAGAAACATACACCCTGGAAGTGGATGACAGCCCGGCTCTTTCCTCTCCGGAAATTGATCATACAACCGCGGGCACGACCTACACGCCGGAACACCCACTGAGCGAAGGTGTAACCTACACCTGGCACGTACAGGCACATAACTATTGTGGAAATAGTCCTTGGTCCACGGCCTGGCAATTCGCCATTCCTCCAAGTCATACCCCACCGGTGACACTCACGCTTAAAGCACCGGTCAACGCCAGCCATCTCTGTACCCACACACCACTCCTGGAATGGTACCCTAACCCCAACGCTACATATTACCGGGTTCAAATCGACACGGACGCAGTATTTGCAGAGACCTTGATCAGCCACACAACCACTCTAACAGCCTATACTCCCACGTCATTGACAACAACAACCCCCTACTATTGGCGTGCCCGCGCCGGTAACGATTGCGGGACAGGGCCGTGGTCACATGTCTACAGTTTCACTTTGCATACACTCCCGGCGACACCGGAATTAAGCCACCCCCAGGCAAACAGCCTGATAACAACTACTCAACTGCCGGTTTTTGAATGGCACAGCATCAACGATGTAATCAATTACCAACTGGGTGTAAGAAGACCTGGTACGGCCACGCCCGTCATCAGTATCACAACCCCCTTGACCACTTATACCCCAGGAACCGCTATAACGCCAACCGGCTACACCTGGCAAGTACGCGCTACCAATCGCTGCGGGACTGGCCCGTGGTCAGGGGTATGGGAGTTCACACTCCTCCCCCAACCGGTTTCCCCGACACTGTTAAGCCCGGTCAACACACAGCGAATCAGTGACACGACTAGGCCCACATTTGTATGGACACCCGTAGATTGGGCCACAAGCTACCAAATCCAGATAGATGGCGCACCGGCATTTACCACGCCAGTATTGAGTCAGACAACACCGTTCACATATCACACGGCCTTAACCGGCCTCACACCGGGCGAGTATTATTGGCGGGTCAGAGCCGCTAATGACGGCAGCAACAGCCCCTGGTCGGAAATATGGAGATTCACCATTCAACCGAAGTTGGATAGCCCGGTCTTACAAACACCGGCAGA
The DNA here is from genome assembly GCA_016928755.1 of Anaerolineae bacterium. Lineage (GTDB taxonomy): Bacteria > Chloroflexota > Anaerolineae > B4-G1 > SLSP01 > JAFGKB01. The sequence goes on from JAFGKB010000329.1 coordinate 6,561, forward strand.
CAAAAGCGTTATCACCACTTCTCCACTACTGCAATTTAGCTGGCTACCGGTGAACTACGCCACAGCTTACCAACTGCGCATCGGTGACAGTCCGAGTTTCCTAACCTGGGTATTGAGCTACACAACGCCCCGCACCTCCTACACACCACCGCAACCACTCGTGCCGGGGACTTATTATTGGCAGGTACAGGCCAACAACACCGGAGGAACAGGGGAATGGTCACCGGTATGGGAGTTCACTATCAATGCTCCACCGGGACCGGGCATACCACTGCTATTGGCACCGCCGGACAAAAGTATAACCACGACCACACGCCCCGCTTTTATTTGGACTCCGGCAGACTATGCCACCGCCTACCAACTACGCATCAGTGATAATCCAGGATTCAGCGCAACGGGAA
>JAFGKB010000089.1 GCA_016928755.1 Anaerolineae bacterium
CACTCCCCGCGCCGCATCAATCTGGTCCGGTGGCGGGTCTCCATAGCTAAAGGCCAACCATGCCGGATTATAGGTATCGACTAAGGGGACCAGGGTCATTGTGGTGTACCCCTCATTAGTAATAACGATTGTGAACGTCAAGAGCTGGCCGGCTTGAGGTGTTAAGCCCTCTTGCAGCACTTTCTCTACCGGTGCACTTCCCCCCACAGATTCAGTATCGGTAATAGTGCTCTGCTCGTCGATTATTAAATCACCTTGTTCATTAAGTGCGTCGTGAACTTCCGCTCTATTGACAACTGCGGGTTCCGGGTGCTCGGCGATAAAGCCCACGATGACCATAACTTGTTGCCCCGGAGCCAGGTCTCCGAAATAGGTCGTAAGGTCTTCCCAGTCCAATTGTCCTGTGGGGTCAATGGTGTCTGGTGCCGGAATAGCGTCCGGCTGGCCGAGTACCGAGGCGTTATAGTTATCCCTTAAGGGCAGTCGGGTTACCGTGAATGCGGTATCGTTGCGGATTAAGATCGTGAACGTAAGGTACTCGCCTACATGCACCACCGGGTTGGAACGGCCAAGTTGCTTGTTAACATAAATCCCTCCCCCTTGGGCATAGGTAAGTTGCTTCGACAATCCTAGGCTGAAGATTAAGCCTAACAAGACAATGACCGGTAATGCGATGGTCAAGAGTAATAGATTGCGTTTCCTCGCCATTATTCTGTTTCTCCTCCCTTTTACTACATTGTTACTGCTGGATTTTATAGTGTTGCATTAGAAAACGTTCTGCCAGTGACCAGGGCAAAATGCGCTTGAGCAAGCCCACATTTCGCTGGTCAAATGCACCTACTGGATAGCGCAGACGGGGTTTCCGCGTATTGAGAATCCGCGCTAATGTTTGGGCCATCATTTCTGGGGATACACCGTTGTTCTCATCTGCCTCAACGATTTTCAAGGTGCGCTCAAATTGTTCTTTGTAAGCCGGGTTATGTTTGGATTGTTCGACAATCTGGCGGTTAGCCGTGAACTGGGTGCGGGTATCTCCTGGTTCAATAATGACCACGTGAACCCCAAAAGGTTTCAGTTCCATACGTAACGCCTCAGATAGCCCCTCAATGGCGAATTTACTCGCGCTGTATAGCCCTTGGTAAGGTATCCCTATAATACCGCCAATAGAACTTATGTTAATAATATATCCGTACCCTTGTTGGCGCAGCGTTGGTAATGCGGCCTGACATACCCTTAATGTGCCGAAGAAGTTAGTTTCCAGTGTAGCTTTTGCCTCTTCTATCGAGGTATCTTCAATCGCACCGGCAAAGCCAAAGCCGGCATTGTTTACAACCGCATCCAACCGCCCCTCCTGGGCAATGATTTTGTCCACTGCTGTTTTGACAGAGCCGGTGTTATTGACATCCATGTAAATCATCGTTATAGTGGAAGATATAGTAGCTATAGTAAATGTTTCCGGTGCCCGGCGGCTTGTACCATAGACATGATGGCCTAATTGGCCTAAGTGGGTCGCGCAGGCTTTCCCAATCCCCGATGAGGCCCCGGTAATTAAAACAACTTTAGGTTTATTGGTGTCTTTCATTCGCACCTCGGTGTGTAATTTTTTAGTGTGGAGAAATTGAGTCGCTGACATGCTTAAACTCCACTGCTACTTGTTTTATAATGGAAACTTATTTTGTCAATGCTCCCAAGGAACTTCTCCAAATGCTGTTATTCTTGTATGGTAGCAAAAAGGGCGTAAAAAACCAGCGGGTAAAGTGCATAGCAGGTTTAGTTAGGAATTAACAGAAGCTTTACAAAGTTGTCATACTCTTTTCTAAGCAATATGCTAGACTATATAGAATGTTAGCGGGCCATAAATTCGAGTGAGAATGACTGAAGTTGTAACTATAACCAGGACTTATATATTTTTAGGAATAAATTCACCGGCTCTTTATACGGTGGCTACAACTTTTATGTTATAGTGCTTAAGGGAATTAGGAAAGCACAGGGGCGGAGTTTTAGTGCTTTTTTTGCATTACGCATGGAGGTGCTATGGATTTAGGTTTGCCCAGCGATACGGTTAAATTGGTTCCGTATTCGTCACAGTGGGGCAGATTGTTTCAGTTGGAAGCTCAACAATTGCGGGCTGCCCTTGGTGATTATGTAGCTGATATTCAGCATATCGGAAGTACGGCTGTGCCAGGGATTATGGCTAAGCCTATCCTGGATATAGCCATTGCGCTTTACCGAATTTCCGATGTTCAATATTGCATTGCCCCGCTAGAGGCATTAGGGTATCATTATGAAGGTGAACAAGATGAGATAAAGGGTTGGCATTTCTTTACTAAGGGACCAGGAAGTGTCAAGACCCATCATTTGCATGTTGTGGAGCATAGCTCTGATTTTTGGGTAAAGCGGTTGCTCTTTCGCGATTATTTGCGGGATCGCCGGGATGTGGCGGAAGAGTATGTGCGTTTAAAACAGACACTGGCTGAGCAATTCAGCAATGAACGGAAGTTTTATACCGCGGCTAAGTCAGAGTTTATCAACTCTGTGGTGGCGATTGCGGAGAACAAAGAGAAAGACGTGGATTAGGGGGGGACTTGAGACTTTTTGCTCCCGGGCTTTAGCCTGGGAGCTTTTTTTATAACCTCGCGCATTCTTTTTTTAAGTATTATTTTTTCCTGTTTTGTGCTGTCACTTGACACTTTGGCTTGTTTGAGTACCATAAGTTAAGGAGTTGTGAAGCAAGTTGTAGTTGCTTTCAATACTGTATAATTCAGCCTCCGGGTTTGGATTAAGCCTAGTTAAACCCACAATCAAAATTTTCTTTTTGTCTCCAGATAACACAATTGAGGAGGTGATAATATAGCCGGATTGAGATAAAGTTTATATATAAGTTGTTTGAGCTGTAAAAGATTAATCCCCACATTATTAAGAATTAGGAGGAGAATTTAAAATGAAACGCAATTGGCTCCCCATTACCTGTGTGTTATTGGTAATGGTTTCAATATTGTTAACCGGTTGTGGTGGTCCTGCTGAACCTGTCGTGGAGGAACCCACAGAAGCGGCTACCGAGGAAGTTGCAGTGGCCGCTACAGAGGAAGCTGAACCTATTGTAGACGATAGCTGGTCCCGTATCCAGGAAGCGGGCAAGATCGTGGTTGGGACATCGGCTGATTATCCCCCCTTTGAATTTGTAAATGAGGATAATGAGTTCGATGGCTTCGATATGGCCTTGATTCGTGAGGTTAGTAACGCGCTCGGTGTTGAGGTCGAGATCCAGGATATTGCTTTCGATGGTCTCATCGCTGCCTTGAAGGCGGGGCAGATTGATGCTATTATCGCGGCTATGTCGGCGACTCCGGAACGTGATAAAGAAGTTGATTTCACTATCAATTACTATGTTGGGACAGATGCTATCCTGATTAAAGAAGGCTCTGCCCTGGCCTTTGAAAGTGCCGAGGATATCGCCGCTTACAAAGTCGGTGTCCAGGCAGGTACTATCCATGAAACATGGGTGCAGGATACGCTGCTTGCAACTGGTGCTATGGATGAAGCTAACCTGTCCCGTTACGAGCGTGCCGAGTTGGCAATCTCTGACTTGAAGAATGGGCGTATTGATGTTGTAGCAATGGATTACTTTGCCGCTAAAGCTTATGTTGAGCAAGGCGGGATTGTGATGGCCTTGGAACAGAACCTCTCCGGGGAGAATATGGCGATTGCCGTGCGCGAGGGTTCCACTGCCCTACAAGAACAGTTAAATGGTGTTATTGAGGGTCTCCAGGATTCAGGTGTTGTCGATACGCTGGCCGAGGAGTATTTAGGGGGTGAGGTTATTGATGCGGAAAGCAGTGAGACCGAAGCAGTAACCGGCCCGGTTTGGGAAAAAGTACTCAGTGAAGGTAAATTGGTGGTTGGTACTTCGGCTGATTACCCACCTTTTGAGTTCATCAATGAGGACAATGAGTTTGATGGTTTCGATATGGCGTTGATCAAGGAAATCGGTAACCGTCTCGGTGTGGAAGTGGAACTGCAGGACATCGCTTTTGATGGTCTGATCGCTGCTTTGAAGGCGGGGCAAATTGATGCTATTATCGCTGCTATGTCGGCCACCCCAGACCGCGATAAAGAGGTTGATTTCACCGTTAACTACTATGTAGGCACGGATGCTATCCTCATCAAAGAGGGTTCTGACTTGGTCCTTGAAAGTGCAGATGATATGGCCGGTTACAAAATCGGCGTTCAGTCTGGAACGCTTCACGATACATGGGTTCAGGAAAATCTAGTGGACACCGGTAAAACCGCTGAAGCGGATGTATCCCGCTACGAGCGTGCGGAACTGGCGATCTCTGACTTGAAGAATGGGCGTGTTGAGGTTGTGGCAATGGATTACTTTGCGGCCAAAGCCTATATTGAGCAGGGCGGGATTGTGATGGCCCTGGAGCAGAACCTTTCGGGTGAAAATATGGCGATTGCCGTCCGCGAAGGTGCCGAAGGTATTCGTTGGAATCTTGAGCAGGTTATTCTCGAGCTTCAGGAAGAAGGTTTCATTGACCAACTTGCCGAAGAATATTTAGCTGGTGAGAGTGTTGAATAATTTTTGCTTTGGGATGGGAGGCATAGAACTGTGCTTCCCATCCTTTGCGAGCGCAATTTAGGAGCGCGGGCAGCTTGCCTGTATCCACCCGGTTTGCGGCAAGTTGCCCGTTTTCCATTTATGGCTTGAAGGAGTTGGGTATGGATAAACTCCCGGATATTATCAATAGTATCCCCTATCTGTTGCAAGGTGCATTGTTAACAATTGCCGTGACTGTGCTATCGTTGCTAACAGGTTTTGTGATTGGTCTCCCATTAGCCCTAATGCGGGTTTATGGGGGGAAATTTAGCGCTAAATTTGCAGCTACATATAGTACTGTTATGCGCGGCTTGCCGTCCCTGGTAGTTTTGTTTATTCTGTTCTATGGAATGGCTGCATTTATCAGCTTACCGGCTTTTGTGGCGGGGTGCATTGCCCTGGGATTTTGTAGTAGTGCTTACCAAATGGAATTGTTGCGGGGTGCTATACAATCCGTAGGTGCCGGGCAGATGATGGCTGCCCGTGCCTTGGGGATGTCGCGTCTCCAGGCTATTATGAGCATTATCCTGCCTCAAGCCCTGCGTCTGGCGATTCCCTCTTGGTCTAATGAGGCGGCCGTGGTGTTAAAGGACTCTTCTCTTATTTATTCTGTGGGACTGGCTGAGTTACTGCGCCGCTCGCAACAGGTCGCGGCACGTACCTATCAGTCTTTTATTGTTTATTCCATCTGCGCTTTGATCTATTTCTTACTGACCTTTGTCACCAATCGTGGCCTAGATCATGCAGAACGTGTTTTCCGTCTCCCTACCCCCTTGGAAGAGCATTAGCCTATAGCACTTCCAAGGTATGAAAATATCACGCAAAGCGCACCCAATATATTGATGATACATGTCTTTTAATCTGTGCAATCCGTGATCTATGTTTTAAGGAGTTTAATGTGAGCAAAGCTATTGTACGAGTTGAGAATTTGCATAAAGCTTATGGTTCTACTGAAGTATTGACAGGTGTTAGCCTCGAAGTTGCTGAGGGCGAGGTCTTGGTGGTGATTGGCCCTAGTGGTACCGGCAAGAGCACGATGCTGCGCTGTATTAACTTGTTGACATTCCCTGATGCCGGGCATATTTGGGTAGCCGGTGATGAGATCACGGCTCCAGGGGCAAATGTGAATCATATCCGTGAGCGGGTTGGGATGGTCTTCCAGGATTTTAACCTCTTTAACCATCTGACAGCCTTGAAAAATGTGATGATTGCCTTGCTCAAGGTGAAGAAGATGCCGGAAGAAAAAGCCCGCGAGTTGGCTATGTTTGAACTTGAGCGGGTGGGCCTTGAGGATAAAGCGGATCTTTACCCGGCGCAACTTTCCGGAGGCCAGAAGCAGCGCGTCGCTATCGCCCGTGCCCTGGCGTTGGATCCCTTGGTCATGCTTTTCGATGAGCCTACTTCAGCCTTAGACCCGGAGCTTATTGGGGAAGTTCTCGATGTGATGAAGGATTTGGCCCGTGATGGTATGACGATGATTGTCGTCACCCATGAGATGGGCTTTGCCCGTGAGGTCTCGACACGCATGATCTTTATGGAGAAGGGCGTGATTGCGGAGGAAGGCCCAACCCAAGAGATGTTCTATAACCCGCAGCATCCCCGTACACAGCAATTTCTGGGTAAGATTACGGAGCTTTATGGTCATAAGAAAGATGAGGCGTAAGTATGGAGGGCATACTTGAATTCTGGAATATGATTTGGCCAGAGCTAGGGAAGGGGTTGCTCACGACGCTGCAAATTAGCGTTGTTGCCCTATCCTTGGGACTCCTGACCGGGATTCCGGCGGCTTTAGCCCGGGTCTATGGCCCCGCGTGGTTACGCTGGTTGGCAACGGCTTATATTGAGCTTTTCCGTGGTACGCCGCTCTTGGTGCAGTTGTTTGTCATTTATTACGGTTTGCCTGATATTGCCCGGTTACTAGAGAGTATGGGGATGTCAGGTCAATTCCTGGTTTTGGACCGGATGGTCGCTGCCTATATAGCTCTGGGGTTGAACAGCGGTGCTTACCAGGCGGAGTACTTCCGGAGTGCAATTCAGGCCATCAATGTGGGCCAAATTATGGCGGCCCGCGCTTTGGGGATGAGCCAACTACAGGCTATTATCAATATCGTTCTACCCCAGTCGGTGCGTCTCGCTATTCCGGCCTGGTCCAATGAGGTCGCGTATATGGTAAAGTATACCTCGGTGGTCTTTATCATTTCCGTGCCGGATTTGCTGGCCCGTGGCCAATTTATCATCAGCAAATACTATAATCCAATGGAGATTTTGATAACGGTAGGCATTATCTACTTGATTGTAGTTTTGGGCATTGCGACCGGTATGGGAAAGCTAGAGGAAAAATTACGGATCCCTGGTTTGGAAATAGAAGCCAAGCGCGTCTAACTGTAATTGTGGGATCTCTGGCCCCGGAAGCAGTCGCTTCCGGGGCTTTTTGTTACCATAATGGTGCTACCGTAATGCTTTGAGTGCTAGGATGTAACTCTTCTCAACAAAAGGGATTAAGCGGTCTAATGCCTGTGCGCTGGGAATACTCACAATAATCCAGCGTTGGATAACCTGTTCTTGGACGGTAAATGGGTCGGTATGGTAATACTCTGTCAAGGCTTCCATATCTGGATGGTATAATTGGGTGAGGACCACACCCTCGGTCACCAGGAAGGCAAAAAGCCGCCCGTTCGCCTGGTAAGCGGGGCAACCAAACATCTTCCGGATGGTTACATTATCCCAGTTCAGTATTTCCTTTTCTAAAGCTTCACGTATGGCTCTTTGGTTTTTTCCTTCGCTGTAGTATTTCATCACTCGTTATATGAGGTAATATTCTCACGGTCAATATGGAAAACCGGTGGCATAGCACGTTTATGGCCGGCGGCTGTAATCATCTGATTTACCTTCTCCACAATTTGGGACGCTACAGCAGGCGTTTCCCCGGCGTCAAATGCGGCCAGGATACTGTCCAACTCAGCATAGGTGATCCCTAACTCTTCTTCGTCGGTTTGTCCCGGCCATAGTCCGGCCGTAGGTGGCCGGTTAATTAATGGCTCCGGTATTCCTAACACTCTGGCCAATTCACTAACTTCGTGTTTGTATAGCGCTCCAAGTGGCTCTAAATCTACACCGCCATCACCGTATTTAGTGAAATAGCCTACCATAATCTCCGGCTTGTTGCCGGTCCCGGCCACCAAATAATTACGGGATTGCCCTAGGTAATACAGGGTTGTCATACGCAGGCGCGGTTTGATGTTGGCCTGAGCCATCTCTGACCCCTGGGGAAGGCTGGCGCATAAGGTGTCGTAAGTGTCACTTAAGTCAATGGTGATAGGATCCAGACCTAGTGCCTGAGCTGCCATATGGGCAAATCTGGCATCCTCAGATTGGCTGTGGCAGGGCAAGAGCGCTGCCAGTACATGTTCTCGCCCTACTGCGTGTATGGCTAACCCGGTTGTCACGGCTGAGTCAATACCTCCGCTCAGCCCCACGACTAAGCCTTGGGCGTGAGCTTGGTGTGTATATTCTCGCATCCATTCTATGATACGTTGTGCTAGGATTACATAGTCCATGTTTTGTCTTATTCCTCAGATAGTTGTTTTCTCTTCTTGCGGCGGGACAGTAGCCACCAAATAACCAATCCTGCCGCGATAGCTGTGACAGAGCTGGAGATGGAGGCCCACCAGGTACGCTGCACCTTTGCCGTCTGGGCTTCTGGTGAACCTTTCCCCATATCCCAAACCCGTACCAAGTGCGTATCTCGCTTAAAGCTGTGGTAGTAGAGCAAGGTTTGCTCTTCGATGTTCATCGTGTAATAGCCATCGGATACCTCGATAACGTATCCCTCCGGGTATTGTAGATTCGGAATAAAGAACTCGGTAGGGTCTCTTAAAGTTGGGTCGTGGCGGAATTCAAAAGCAAAAGCCCGCTTTTTGATATCAAAAGTCATCCGCAAGGGTTCACCCGCTACGGCCCTCGCATAGGGACGTACTGCGGCTTGTAGGGCACGCCCGCCGGAATTAATATCGTCGGGGGTATCCTGCTGGTCACGGCTAAAGAGCGAGAGGTCTTCCCCATTCCATTGGTCGCCACGTTCATTGGTATTATCCGCAGTGTAGTTCCAGAGGGTGCTGTTGACCATATTAGATTCTATGGCGCGGTAGCTGGCGTCCAGTGCTTTGACCTGGACTGAGAAATCCCCGGTTTCATAAGCCTCTTTGTCCTTCATGTTAAAGGGAATGCCAAATTCCCCGATATGGGTGGGCGCGTTGTTCATTTGCCGGGAATGGCTCTTGATCTCTTGTATCTGTTGGGAGAAGGTCTTTCTTATCTTCTGCTTCCCAATAATGAGCCTCTGGTCCCGGTAGTCGATAGCTAGTGCGGGGATGTAGTTCTGTAGTAATAGCGTGGTAATATCATACCAGTTCCGGGAGTGTACTATATTCGGTGCATCCTGTCCCCGCCATACCAGCGGGTTCAGACTCTCTGGTATGGTCTCGACGAAGATCATTGTCCCCGGTTCCACACTGCGAATCTCCTGGGCATAACGGTTGGCAAAGGGCCGGAAGTAGTCCCGGTAGAAGTTAACATAGCGATTGCCGGCCCAACTGAAATGGTGGGGGCGCAGTAATTGGGGATGGCCTTTTGTATCTAACTCCCAGACGCCGTTATGTTGCCACAATGGCGTGTAGCCCTCTTTCCAGACGCTAATCCCTTTTTCGTTAACCCAGCGTTTCCCGGTTTGCCGGTTACCGGTAGTCTGGACTTCCCAGACCCCAACTTCCTGGGGAATACCTGCCCCTAACAGCATCGTTTGGTAGATGGTGGGAGTATCGCCCTGGCGTAAGTCATTGGCGGGCTGGTGCATATCGGAGAAGCCTATAAACCCTACGTTGGGTTCGTTCATCGTGTTATATCCCATGACATTGGGCAGTCCTTTGAGCCGTCTTACCAATGTCTTGAGGGCCTCAATATAGTGCCGTTGCAAGTACTCCTGGACCGGCTCCCCTTCTACTTTAGTCTGGGGGGCAAAGTCATTCCCGCCGAAGAACAACGTATACATGGTGGCGGTCGCTAACTTGCCGTGGTTGCTCAGCCAGATCATCCGCGGGTATGGGTCGCCGTGGACCTGGTGCACAAAAGCCGCGCCGGTTTCCTGGAAGCGTTCGATATCCATCCCGATAATATCAAAAGTCCACCCTGGTGCTCCGTCACCGCCGGAGAAACGGCTCCATACATCCTGGTGGGAATCAATGAAAACTTGGATACCGTACTCATTGGCCTTTTCTAAAATAGCCCGTACATAATCCAGATATGCCTCATCATAAAGCCCCGGCCCGGCGTGTTCAATTGCCTCCCAGGTTACCAGGAAGCGTAAGAAGGTCATGCCCCAGGCTTTGAGACGTGCAAAATGCTCATCGGCCTCTTCCAGGGGAAAAGGCCGGCCCACAAAAGATACATCCCGGTGGTTGAAGAAGCCTTCTTTTAAATGTGTGGCTCCATTGGGTTGGGTGGGGACTTTGGTGCTTCCCCCTAGATTGACGCCGCGTAATATCAATATGCGTCCTTGCTCATCTTTAAACCAGGGTTTTTCAATGTGAATCATGGCACTTACTCCTTCAATGGTGAATTACCGGGTAAAGGTACATCTATTGTATCACCGTAGTAATGCGGGCTGAGCATACGGGCTAATGCCAACGTCAGGATATGCTCATAGGCATGTTGGCGGTTAAGCCACCCTTGAGTTAACGCGCCAATCGCCCCGCCATTATGTTTGGTATTATGTTCTCCTGTAAGGGCATCTATGGCTGGCCCTAATTCCCCGCCCTTCTGCATCGTCATTACTATAGATGGGGGGAGTAGCATATTCGCCCCACCTCCAATACCTTCCAAGCCATCTGCGCGGACTACAGCACACCATGCACTGGTGAAGAGTTGTCCGTCAATTTCCAGTAGCCCGCCCTCTAGTCCTACGCCCAGCGTGGCGTTATATGCCACCTGACTGGCCCGCGCACGATTGAGCGCACCTTGCAACGTTTCTTTGTCTCCCCAGGGTTGGTCTGAGACGCCACTAGGTACAATTGCGGAGATTATTTGAATCTCCGGTCCATATATACGGCTAAATACTGCTTGAGTTGCCGCGAGTTTGATGGGATTGTTTGACCCGACTGCTATCAGCATGCGCTATGCTACCTCATATTTGTGTTACTATATGTATTGAGTATATCGCCGGGTGGTTAGTAAGTCAACCTTCTTAACTAATGTTCTTCCTGGAAAACTCACCCCCTCTTAAATTTTACCTCACTTGACGATTTTGAGAAGGTGTGTATAATACATCTTGTTGATGCGGGGTGGAGCAGTGGCAGCTCGTCGGGCTCATAACCCGAAGGTCGGTGGTTCGAATCCACCCCCCGCTACTACTTCGGCGGGGTAGCTCAATGGCAGAGCAGAGGACTCATAAGCCTTTGGTTGGCAGTTCAAATCTGCCCCTCGCCACCTAAGACAGGGCCATTTTAAATGGCCCTGTTTTTTGTTATACTGGTTTGGGACTTGTCTCTTTTCCTTGATGTTGTATACTAGGTGTGAATGACCTCAGTTCTTGAAAGGAGTTAGCTATGCCTTTACCACGCGATATTGCTTTGATTTTCCTGTGCTTGCAAGCACTTGTTATGGGCATTGTGCCGCTGGCTTTGGTCGGTGGAATTGCTTATGGATTCTATCGCTTGCGAGGTCTGGCGCAGACCGGCCTCCGGTATGCGTTTGAGTATGCCGAATTGGTGCGCGAAAAAGTTGAGCAGGCATCCTATGCGGTAGCTAAGCCCTTTATCCAGGTCAATGAGACCTTTGAGATGGTTACAACTATTAGTAAGAAATTATTCTTGAGGAGGAAAGAATGAATGCAAAGACCCGTACATTAGTGGTCGGTGGTGTTATAGGTGCAATTTTTGGCGTGCTGGCTGCATGGATGTATGTGAACTCGTCGCCGATTGAGGTAGATCGAGAAGGTATCGAACACGTTCCTATGCCTTCGGCGGGAAATGCATTGAAGATGGGCCTGGGACTGCTCACCCTACTGCGCCAGATTGCAGATTAAGGCCCCGGTGTGGATGATTTAAGATAAGTAGTGCCGATATAAATTTTCCGTTTCATTATTGAGACTATGGGGCAAGCATTTTACCGGATGCTTGCCCGGCTTTCATAGGTGGGGTGATTGCTTAGGGCAGTTTCACGGGCGGTTGTTAATCCACTTGAGCCAGGGATTGTGGCTTTTTTCTTCTGCCAGGGTGCTGGTAGGGCCATGTCCAGGGTAGATGGTGGTTTCTGGTGGTAACGTTAACAAGCGTTTGAGGCTTTGGCTTAGCGCCTGCGCTTCTCCTCCCGGTAAATCGGTCCGGCCTACACTTCCAGCAAAGAGGGTATCCCCCGTAATTAGACTTTTTTCTTCCGGTATATATAAGCATATACTTCCGGGCGTGTGGCCTGGGGTATGCAGGATTTGGAGATTTAAGCTCCCAAGTGCTAGTACCTGTCCATCGGTAAGTGCGAGGGTCGGGTCTGGGGAGGGCGTATAGGCGATATGGAACCAGTCTGCACCGCCACCCTCTATGAGATTATCATAATCTTGGGGATGTAGGCCCAAGGGCACATTGAAGGTTTTGGTCATAGCCATGTTCCCGGCTATATGGTCGAAGTGGGCGTGGGTATTGAGGACGTAGTTTATTTTAAGGCGGCGGTCTTGAATTTCTGAGAGTATAGGTGTCATCTCTGTGAATCCGGGATCAACAATGGCGGCGTCTTTGCTCTCTTTATCATAGACTAGGTAACAATTGGATTGTAGTAATCCAATAGGTAATCCCACAATCATAGTTTTTTCTCGCTTTTTTTCAGTAGAGCTAAGCTTAAGTTTTAAGCTACTCAATGTAAATATGTTGTTATTGTACCATAACATAATCTGATCGGCATGTGGAGGTGAGTGAAAATGGAGACTAATGCGCGTTTAGTGCGGATGCTGGAATTAGCTGAAGCTGCGGGATTGGATGCTCTGGCATTAATGCCTGGCCCTAATTTGCGGTATGTATCTGGATTAGACTTTTTCATCAGTGAGCGGCCTATTGTGGCACTTTTCCCGGTAGATGATGCACCGGCAGTTATCCTGCCTGAGCTTGAGGCCGGAAAAGCCCATGCGGCAGGCATCCAGGCTTTTACCTATACTGATGAGGAAGGATACGCGCTCTCTTTTCACGAGGCTTGTGCCCGTTTGGAACTTGCCGAGGTTCGCGTGGGAATAGAGACCCTGCGGATGCGGATGTTAGAAGCCCGTATCTTGCAGCGTTATATTCCCGGCCTGGAATTGACACCCGTCGATGACCTGTTCTCTGAGCTGCGGATGGCTAAAGACCCCGGTGAGTTGGTCGCGATGCGGCAATCTATTGCAGTAGCCGAGGGAGCCTTTAAGGCTTGGTTGCCCCAGTTGCGGGTGGGGATGACAGAGCGCGAAGCGGCGGCACGCTTGGTTGCCGCTCTGCTGAGTGGTGGCGCTGACGCCCTCTCTTTCGACCCTATCGTGGCCGGGGGGCCTAATGGTGGCTTACCCCATGCGGTCCCTGGTGACCGTCCCTTTGCCCCTGGTGATTGGGTGGTAGTGGATTGGGGGGCATTTGTGGCCGGTTATGCCTCTGATATCACCCGTATGGTGGTCTTTGGAGAACCCTCCGGCAAGCTCGGCGAAATCTACGAGATTGTACGCCAGGCCAATGCGGCAGGCAGACAAGCTGTAGCGCCTGGTATTGCGGCGGAGGATGTAGACGCGGCCACCCGGCGGGTTATTGAGGTCGCCGGATACGGGGCGGAGTTTAACCACCGCACCGGGCATGGCCTGGGAATGGAAATTCACGAAGCGCCTTTTATTGTGGCCGGCAACCCGGTGCAATTACGTCCGGGTATGACTTTTACGGTGGAACCGGGTATTTATATTGCGGGGCTAGGCGGAATCCGTATAGAGGATGATATGGTGGTTACGGAGCAGGGGGGGCAGGCATTGACAACCTTGTCCCGTGAACCGTTCTGTATTCCAGGGAGTGTATAGGTTGTAAAGGTTTTTTGTTAAATTTTTACAACTCTGTTTAAGGTATTGACAATTTGCAAACCGGTTCACTCTTTCCTGATAAATTGTCATGAATGGATTTTGTAGTAAAATTAAAAAGATAATTGTGGTTTGTAGTTGGAGGTATAACTATGGTAGATCCTAATAAACCTGTATATGTTACAGAAGAAGGCTTGAAAGCGTTAAAAGATGAATTCGAAGAACTGACCAAGGTCCGCCGTCCGGATTTGGCTGCGCGCTTGAGTGTTGCTATTAAGCAGGGTGATTTGCGTGAAAATGCCGATTACCAGATGGCGAAGGAGGAACAGGGCTTTCTTGAAGGTCGTATTCAGGAATTAGAATTGATGTTGCGTAAAGTGGTCGTTATTGAGAAAGATTGTAATAGTAACGGCGTTGTGACTCTGGGCTGTGAGGTAACAGTAGCAGAAGAAGACTACGATGAGCAGGAGACTTACCACTTGGTAGGGGCTACAGAAGCTGACCCTAGTCAAGGGAAAATATCTAATGAATCCCCGCTGGGCCAGGCGTTATTAGGCCACCGGGTTGGGGATGTTATCTCGGTAAGTGCTCCGGCAGGTGAAATCCGATTCCGCATTATAGAAGTCTCATAGACTTAGAAGACACCAGAAAAAGAACAAGCCGGATGGGAAAAACCACCCGGCTTGTTCTTTTGGGGTTGGCCGTTCTACCGTCGCTGTGCGCGTAGACGGTCGATCTCTGTGCGGATTGCTTCCAGGTCACTGAGGTTTAAATAGACGGTTGCATAGCGTATATAGGCGACTTCGTCAACCTTACGTAGTTCTTCCATAACCAGGTCGCCAATAGTGTGACTGGCTATCTCTGCCCGTCCGTTTTTGCGGATTGTGTATTCTACTTTGTCTACAATGTTTTCCAGTGTCTCCGCCGGAATCGGTCTCCGTGTGCACGCGGTATGCAGTCCCACTAATACCTTTTCACGATCAAACTCCTCGCGTCTCCCGTCGCGTTTAATAACCCACGGAGTTGTTAAGATTGCCCGCTCCACAGTCGTGAAGCGTTTTGTGCAATCTTTGCATTCTCTCCGTCTGCGTACATTACCTCTTGTATCGCGCCTTGTGTCAATAACTTTTGTATTAAATGAATGGCAATAAGGACATTTCATGGAGTAGCTCCCCTCCCCTATAAATGGGTCTCTCTCGGTTCGTGACCACTAGATGTTGGGGTATTAATAATCTTAAGAAAATTATAACATCATCTTTGGGTTTGCCAAGGTTGGAATGGGTTGGTTTGGTGTTTGTTTACGCAAATGTTACGCGACTGCTACCTAACCCTTGATGTTCTTGGCTGGTTTTTTCCCTTTTGCTTGTTGCAGATTGCCAAGTCCATAACCCTCACTTTATCCGCATTTTCAATTCTAATTTCTTTTCTGGAATATTAATGTTTGATTAGCACTCTCATTAGGGGATTGACAAAAACACAAAAATGTTCTATTATAGGGCATATTAATATTGTAGGAGATTAAACTATGGATACGAAGAAGAAGCAACCAACGGTGGTAGTGTTTTCGACACCCACATGCCCGCATTGCCGTACTGCAAAGCGGTATCTACAGTCGAAGGGAATCAAGTTCACGGATGTGGACGTGTCACGGGATGCGCAGGCGGCACGGGATATGGTGCGTCGCAGTGGACAACAGGGAGTGCCGGTAATTGATATCGGTGGGCGTATTGTAGTCGGGTTCAATCGCCCCCAGATTAATCGTCTCTTAGATTTGAACTGAACTTTTAGAATGGAAAAACCGGGTTGGTGAAAACTCACCAACCCGGTTTTATTTTATCCCATATGCACTCATTACCCTGAAGATGGAACACCAGCTCTTTCCAGTTGCACGCTGATTTGGTTGGGGTATAATCATCTTTATTGTAAAATCTCATATTTATGGGTAACAGTGGATGACTCTGCAACTGGATAGGTTATATGGGGGCTTCTTCTGATTGCATAGTATTGTGGGAGTTGGTAGGCATGGAGCCGGATTTTAAAGATATCTCCGTTGTAGTGATTGAAAATGATCCTCTAAATGCGGCGTTAGCCGCCAAATTGTTACGAATTGTCGGCGTGGGTAGCGTCGTTGTCTGTAAGGCCGAGTCTGTCATCCCTTCGGCATTATTGGATGGTGGAAATCATATTGATGTTATCTTGATGGATGTCTGTCTTTCCGAAGCAGATGGCTTGCAGCTTTTTGAGGCATTGAAGGCATTGCCTCATTTGCAAGACACCCGGATTATCGCGGCTACCGGTCATGTGATGTCTGCCGAGGTTGCCCTTGCGGAGGCCGTAGGTTTTCATGGTTTTCTCGGTAAACCCTTTGATTTTGACCGCTTCCCGGTGCAACTAGCCCGTATCCTCAATGGTGAGCGGGTCTGGGAACCACTTTGAGGTTGTAGCGCTACGCCCCCGTCACCGGGGGCGTTTTTATGTGTTATTTTCGCGGTAGGCTTGCCAAAACCGGTATCCCCACAGCCTCGATTTCTTCGCGCTCGCGTACTGTAGGATCGAGATAGTGGGCCAGGAAGGCCAATGCCACCCCTATGCCCGTTGCCAGTATTAGCTTTAGCCCTGGGCCTACCAGTTGGACTTTGAGTGATGGGGGCATGGCAACTGCCACCGGTTGATCCAGCCGGCGAGCCACAACTCCGGTATCTCCCATCTGTGGGTAGTAGGCCGGGCCGTTTTCCGTAATTTCTGCACTGACAGCCTCAGCTAAGAGTATGATCTGTTCTGGGTCTGGCCAGGTGAGATAGATAACGGTGATGGACTGGGCATTGTCGGATATGATTGCCCCTTGTATCGCTGCCGGGGTAATTTCGATACCCTGAACCGCCATCCGCTCGGCCACCGCCTGGGCAAAGGCCCCGGTCACCGCCATATCTGCCAACCCGTTGGCGATATACTCAGAAGCCAACCAGGGGTAGTAGCGGTCATAATCCACCGATAATCCCTCCGGTTCACCGCCGGCAGCAAAACGCATCACAACCTGGTAGACGGTGGGGGGCCTCTGGAAAGTCAATCCCACATAAGCCGCTACTACAACTACCGGTAGAAGCGCAAGCCACCACCAACGTAAGAGCACTTTTAACATCTGGCGTATTTCCATATTAGACTTTCCTCCTTATCTCCCACCAGGATTTGAACTGTTTTGCATAGTGTCCTGGCACTACCACCAGGTGGTTGCCCAAAGGCGCGTGTAGTAACTCCGAGACGTGGCCGAGGGTTAATTCTACATGAATCTGGGTGCGGCAGAGGTTCTCCGCTTTGCCTGTGGCCTGGATATGGCCCTCGGCCAACCATATCTTGTCCAGTGATGGGCTGCCAATCCGCAGCAACGTCACCGGCCCCAGCGGGAAATCTCCTTGTAGACTTACGCCTAAACCTGACTCAAAATGGGAACGCAGGGTATAGCCGTTCACACTTGAGGGGGGGACGGTACAGTGGGCCAGTACCAGCGTATTTCGTCCCACGTCCAACTGGGCCGGATTGGCCATCCAGGGTATCCGGCCCAGTAGTTTGTAGGCCCATAGCATCCCTAGGGTACTTACTAGGTCCCCCTCACATCCGGCGATAATACCTTCTTCATTAAGCTGCGCCAGTGCAAAACAGCCTGTAGTTTTGTGGTGAATAACCAGGTCAAAGCAACGCAGTGTGAGAGCACTGAGCTGTAAGTTATCAACCACCGCCTTGAGGGCGACGTAGACCCGCACTGCGTTCACAAGATCATCTTGGGTTGGTTCGGTGATAGTTTTTGCCCTCTGTTGCAGCTTTTCCAGGTAGGGAGTGATCTGTTCATCTGTTACTTGCTGCATTTGGTCGTAGAGACTCTCCATTGAGACCGGTATAACTTCTGGCCCCCAATGCTCACTGATTGCCTCCGGGGTGGGGGTGCTGGCTACCAGCCAATCTGAGGGTTGGCCCACTAGGCCAATGCGGGCGTATTGTAATGCTCTGTAGGTCTCTAAGTCGTGGACCGTGGTATTGACCTGCCTCAGGCCTAGTTCATCATAAGGATTGCTTAAATAGCAAATCTGGCCTGGGACGCCATCCTGTTGCAGCCGGGCCAGGATTTCCAGGGAGGCCGGTAATGAGTTGTTACCGGGATGGGCTATCAGGATGACAAAGTTATCCTTGCTGGCTGCTTGACGCTTTTTCCAGAGTTCGAGAACCTTGCGTTCCGTGCCGCCGGTGCCGACGAAATAGAGCAATGGGGCCGGCAGGCCGATAGAGGCCGGACTGAGTAGTTGTCCGCCCAAGGCTTCCAGACCTGGGGCGTAGTGTGTGACCAATTGATTGAGTGCTGTCTCATTCTGTAAGACTGAGGCAACCGGAATAAAACCAAAGCGAGCGCTCATTTTCACTCCTCTCTTTGTAAGCTGTAAATTCTAGCTCCATTGTACCTTGCTTGGCCTGACAGGCAAAACCTTACACATTTGTAATTGGTTTGTAATCCACCCATCGGCCTTTTCGCGGTAGTATGAGGGTAAATCATAGTGGTTACTCGCAAACGTGTGAGTTATAAAATTTTACGGGAGGAAATCATGAAATCCCTGGATAACAGCAATCGCAAGAATCACAAATCACCTGACGTACCGAAATCCCCTGGGAGTACCGGCGTTAATGCCGCTGCACTTTTGGAATCTATGCTGGCCTTTATCAATGCCGAATCCTGGGTTGCTTCGCGCCGGATTGTGGAGCGCCATCCTGAGTTATTGACTGACGAGGCCGATGTCTTATTAACCCGTTTGATTGAGCGTCAGTCTGACCCGCGGGTTGTGGTGCTCCTTGAGGACCACCGGGGCGTCCTGGCCACCTGCCGTATTGAGGGGATTGAGATAGCCTTTCGTGGCCGTATAACGCCGTCCGTGTTGCCCGTGGCGGATCATAATCTGCTGGCCCGTTTGCAGTCTGCGGATTCGATGGAGTCGTTAATGGCTCTGGCGCGCACACATCCGGAGGTGCTGCCGGTGGTGCAGGAAGTAATTGCCCAGGTGTTGGATCAAGACCAGGTATCGTTGATGACCGCGATAGAGGCGTTCCTGGCTGCGGAGTCACGTGATGCGGCACAACAGGTGGTTGCCTCCCATCCCGTGCTTCTCTCAGACGAGGCTAACGTGTCCTTGGCGGAGTACGCCCAGTTTATAGAATCCCAGGGAGACCCCTATGCCATCCGTGCCCTAGCGGAGCGGCGCTGGCTCCTGGCCCAGTGCCAGGCTTCGGTTGCTCAGCATGCGATGGTGTGAGGCGTGATGCGTGAGAAATGCCCAATGGTGCAATGCACTTTCTTAAGTGCATTGCACCTGGGAGCATCTCAGACAAAGCCAACAACACAACAACGAATTAAGAACCAAACGAATGGCCCGGCGATTGAAATCGCGGCTGGTGGGCTAAAGCCGGGCGACCGCCTGCG